>JAGOCE010000165.1 GCA_017998915.1 Candidatus Ozemibacteraceae bacterium | reverse complement strand
AAGCCGCCGACGCAGCGCTGGAAATGATCGAATTCACACGGGGCCGAGTGGTCTCTGACTCAGGATCCGCGATGATGGCCCAAGCGAATGTGCTGTCGCAGTCGATACGCGCCCTACTCATTCAGTGACGGAACAACCTGCCGAAACGAAAACGACGGGAAAACACAGATCTCATGTGTTTTCCCGTCGGTTATCGACGAGGTCGTGCACCTGCCCTCGTGCCTAATCAATGGCCCATTTCCTGAACCTTCTGCTCCGGACAGGCGCTGCCACATCACCCGAAAGCTGACGTTTACCGTTGCTATCTTCCGATCCTGGCGGGGTTCACGGGCTTTCGCCGTGTGGAACCCGTCCTTCACTACTTCCGGAACAGGCTGGTACCACCAACCAGGTCCTCTGGCAGGGATTCAACCCGCCCGCGGGGATTTGCGGTTTGATAGAGGACCCCGAGCCCTCCGTCTAGCACGACAGCGGAGAGGGCGAGATTCGAACTCGCGATCCTTTCGGATACGTACTTTCCAGGCACGCGCCATAGACCAACTAGGCGACCTCTCCAGAGACCCCACCCGGGGAGCGAACATCAAGGGCGGAGAGAGTGAGATTCGAACTCACGAGGCACGCTATCAACGCGCCTACTCGATTTCGAGTCGAGCGCTTTCGACCAACTCAGCCATCTCTCCAAATAAAACAGCGCGCCTGAGAGGACTCGAACCTCTGGCCACCAGATCCGCAATCTGGTGCTCTATCCAAACTGAGCTACAGGCGCATAAATAGCCACGGAGAAGGGGGGATTCGAACCCCCGGTAGAGCTTTACGGCCCTACGACGGTTTAGCAAACCGTTGCCTTAAGCCAACTCGGCCACCTCTCCACGATTACAACTTGGCACGGAGGAAGCAGGATTCGAACCCGCGAACCTTTCGGTTTCCGGTTTTCAAGACCGGCGCCATCGACCACTCGGCCATTCCTCCACGGCGGTCGTAAGGATCACTATATCACAGGTACACACGAAATGCAAGCATTCGCGCAACACCGTCGGAGTTTTTTTCAGCGCTCCCGCCCGGGCGACCCGGCCGCGTTTCCAGGGCGAACGGCGGGTGTTTCGCTAGCCGGAACCGGCGTGACGACAATCTCTTCGGGCCTGACCAGGCCGAGCCGCTCGCGCGCGAGACGCTCGATGCCCTCGGGGGTGGAAAGCGTGTCGAGGTTCTGCTTCAGGCGCCGGTTTTCGCGTTCCAGCGAGACGATCTTCTCGTTGAGCTCGTTTTCCTTCAGCAGAAGCGTGCGAATCGTGGAATATCTCGACAGGTAGATGATCGAGAGCGCGACGCAGAACACGACGGACAGGATGAACATGATCTCGGTGGAAAAGCGCACCCTGCGCCGCTTCACCGGCGTTCCCGCCATCTGAACGTGATGCTCGTCAGCCATCGGCCCCACTCCTGTCTTGCTCTGATGCGAGGAACGGAGCCGCCCCTTCCGGGACGGCTCCGCGGAACGTTACTTCGCGACTTCTTCCATTGCCGGAATACGCGCCACGGACATGACGCGGTCACCCTCGTCGAGCGTGATCAGCTTCACGCCGGAAGCGGCTCTTCCGGTCGAGCGGACCTCGTCGGCGTTGAGGCGCACGACCTTGCCCTTCGTGGTGACGATCATAAGCTCGTCGCCCTCGAACATGCGCTTGATCGACAGCACCTCGCCGGTCTTTTCCTTGACCACCAGGTTGAGAACGCCCTTGCCTCCGCGATGCGTGACACGGTACACGTTCACGTCGGTTTGCTTGCTGAAGCCCATCACGGAAACCGTCAGCAGCATGCCTTCGAACGGGATGTATTCGGTCGGAATCGTCTCATCGCCCGGCTCGCCGCCCTCAACCGGTGCCGTCGCAATGGCTTCCGGCATGACCTCGGCCGTCGGAGCGGGTTGCTCGACGGCTTCGCCGCCTTCCGCGCCCGGAACCGCACCGGGCTGGGGAGCGACCTGGCCGGCGCGGGTGAAGGCTTCCATGCCGATGACCACATCCGCCGGATCCTTGAAGCTGATGGCTTTCACGCCGCGGGCCGCGCGGCCCATGCACCGGATCTCGTCTTCGGGGAACCGGATCGCATACCCGCGCTGCGTTGCAATGACGACGTGTTCGCCGCCCTTGATCGTCTTCACGCCGACCAGTTCGTCGTTGTCGTCGAGGTTGATCGCGATGATGCCCTTCGAGCTCGGCCGCGAGAAGGCCGACAACTCGACCATCTTGGCAATGCCGCGCCGCGTCACCATGAAGATGCGGCGCTGGTCGTCAAACGTCTTCACCGGCAGCAGGGCCGTGATTTTCTCGTTCTCGGACAGGTTCAGCAGGTTCACGATCGCGCGTCCGCCGGCTTGGCGGCCGCCTTCCGGAATCTTGTAGCCCTTCAGCCAGTGCGCCTTGCCGGTCGAGGTGAAGACGAGCAGATACGAATGCGTCGTGGCGAGGAACATGTGCTCGACGACATCGTCTTCCTTCACACCCATCGCGAAGCTGCCCTTGCCGCCACGGCCGATCTGCCGGAACGTGTTCGGGGCGATGCGCTTGATGTACCCGTTGCGCGTAACCGTGATCACGATGTCTTCTTCCTGCATCAGGTCTTCGATGCCGAGCTGCTCGGCTTCGGAGTAGCTGATCTGGGTGCGGCGCTCGTCGCCGTACTTGTCGCGGATCTCGATCAGTTCGGTTTTGACGATCTCGCGAACCTTGGTATCGCTGGCGAGAATGCTCTTGAGTTTCTCGATCAGTGCCAGGGTTTCGTGGTATTCGTTCACGATCTTGTCGCGCTCGAGGCCGGTCAGCCGCTGCAGGCGCATGTCGAGGATCGCCTGTGCCTGGCGCTCGCTCAGCATGAAGGCGTTCATCAGGCCTTCTTTGGCCTTGGCCGGATCCGCGGCTTCCTTGATCAGCTGGATGACGGCGTCGAGATTGTCGAGGGCGATGGTCAAGCCTTCGAGGATGTGGGCCTTCTCTTCGGCTTTCCGGAGCTGGAAGGTCGTCCGGCGCCGGATGACGTCGCGGCAGTGGTCGACGTAATGGCCGAGCACCGTTTTGATATCGAGCACCATCGGCCGGTTGTCGACCAACACCAGCATGATGACGCCGAATCCGGACTGCATCGGCGTGTGCCGGTACAGCTGGTTCAGGATGACTTCGGTGTTGACGCCCTTGCGCAGCTCGATGACGACCCGCATGCCTTCGCGGTTCGACTCGTCGCGCAGGTCGGTGATGCCGTCGATCTTCTTGTCGCGGACCAGGTCGGCGATCTGTTTGACCAGCTTCGCCTTGTTGACCTGGTAGGGCAGCTCGGTGATGACGATGCGCTCGCGACCCCGGGCGAACTCCTCGGTGGTCGTGATGGCGCGAACCGTGATACTTCCGCGGCCCGTGCGGTACGCCGCCTCGATGCCGTCGCGGCCCATGATGGTGCCGCCGGTCGGGAAGTCGGGGCCGGGAATCAGCTTGATCAGCTCGCCGATATCGACATCGGGCTCGTCGATCAGTCGGATGGTTCCGTTGATGACTTCCGTGAGATTGTGCGGCGGAATGTTCGTCGCCATGCCGACCGCGATGCCGGATGACCCGTTCACCAGCAGGTTCGGAAACTTGGAGGGAAGGACGACCGGCTCCTGGAGCGAACCGTCGAAGTTCGGCATCCAATCGATCGTTTCCATCTCGAGGTCGCGCAGCATCTCTTCAGCGAGCTGGTCGAGACGCGACTCGGTGTAACGCATCGCCGCGGCGCTGTCGCCGTCGATCGAGCCGAAGTTACCGTGGCCGTCGATCAGCGGGTAGCGGAGGCTGAAATCCTGAGCCATGCGGACCAGGGTGTCGTAGACCGCGGAATCGCCGTGCGGATGATACTTGCCGAGCACTTCGCCGACCGTGCGGGCCGACTTGACGTAGGCCTTCTTGCTCGTGAAGCCCTGGTCGAACATCGCGTAGAGAACGCGGCGATGAACCGGCTTGAGGCCGTCGCGCACGTCGGGAAGCGCGCGGCCGACGATGACGCTCATCGCGTAATCGATATAGGACGATTTCATATCGTCCTCAATATTTACATACACCTCCCCGTCGTTCGGCGGCGGCGGGGGCGGCGGCACGGCCGCTCCCGATGCCGCGGCGTCCGTGCCTGGGGTTTCGGGGGTTTCCGGAGTGATATCGTTCGTGTTTTCGGTGTTTTCGGTAACCATTCGGCGCCTCAGATATCCAGATTCCTGACCTGCTTGGCGTACTGGGAGATGAACTGCCGTCGCGGTTCAACCTTGTCGCCCATCAGGACGGAGAAAATGCGATCGGCCTCGAGCGCATCGAGAGACATCACTTTTTTCAGGATGCGCTTGGAGGGATCCATCGTGGTTTCCCACAGCTGGTCGGGGTTCATTTCGCCGAGACCTTTGTAGCGCTGAATGCTCGCGCTGCCTTCGTCGGCGCCCATGTCGGCCAGAACCTCGACCTTCTCGTCGTCGGAGTAGGCATACCGCTCGTCGCGCCCCTTCTTGATCTTGTACAGAGGCGGCTGAGCGATGTAGAGATATCCCTTATCGATGATCTCGGGCATGTAGCGATAGAAGAACGTCAGCAGCAGCGTGCGGATGTGCGCCCCGTCGACGTCGGCGTCGGTCATGATGACGATCTTGTGATACCGCGCCTTCTTGATGTCGAAGTCTTCCTTGCCGCAGTTCGTCCCGACGGCCGTCACCAGGTCCTGGATGGCCTCGCTCGTGAGAACGCGCTCGAGACGGGTTTTTTCGACGTTCAGGATCTTTCCGCGCAGCGGAAGGATCGCCTGGATCTTGCGGTCGCGGCCTTGTTTCGCCGAGCCGCCGGCCGAATCGCCTTCGACGATGAACAGTTCGCACTTCGCCGGATCACTTTCCTGGCAGTCGGCAAGCTTGCCGGGAAGCGAGTTGCCGTCCATCGCGGTCTTGCGGCGGGTCAGTTCGCGCGCCTTCTGTGCGGCGATGCGCGCCCGCATGGCGGTGAGGATCTTGTCGATGACCGGCCGGGCGACGAGGGGGTTCTGCTCGAAATAATCGCTCAGATACTCGCTCACGACCGAATCGACGATGCCGCGCACCTCGGGATTGCCCAGCTTGCCCTTCGTCTGGCCCTCGAACTGGGGCTCGGGAACCTTGATGGAAAGGACGCCGACAAGCCCTTCGCGCACGTCGTCGGTCGTCAGCTTGATGTCTTTTCCCTTGTCCTTTCCGAGGACGGACTGGTCCTTTTTCAGGTAGTCGTTGAACACCTTCGTAAGAGCCGCGCGGAACCCCTGGACATGCGTGCCGCCGTCGATGGTGTTGATGTTGTTGACGAAGGCCAGGAACTGCTCGTTATAGCCATCGTTATACGACATCGCGATCTCAACCTCGACGTCGTCGCGCTCGCGCTTGAAATGCACGACGTCGCGGAACAGGGTCGTCTTGGTCTCGTTCAGATACTCGACGAAACTGCCGATGCCGCCCTGATACTCAAACAGGTGACACTTCTGGGTTTTCGTCTGGCGCAGAACGATCTTGACGCCGCGGTTGAGGAAAGCCAGCTCGCGGAGCCGCTTCGAGAGGATCTCGAAGTTGAACTCGATATTCGGGAACACTTCCTTGTCGGGCATGAAGTGGACCTTCGTGCCCCTGCGGTCGGCACCCTCGGTGACGGTCATGTCACCCACCGGAGCGCCGCGCTGGAACAGCTGCTGGTGAACGGAGCCGTCTCGCCAGACCGTGACCTCGAGCCACTCGGAGAGCGCGTTCACGACCGAGACACCGACGCCGTGGAGGCCGCCGCTGAATTTATAGCTCTTTTTATCGAATTTGCCGCCCGAGTGCAGGACCGTCAGCAGAACCTCGAGCGCGGGCCGGCCGGTTCCAGGGTGGATGTCGACCGGCATGCCGCGACCATCGTCGAGAACCGAGATCGAGCCATTGTCGTGCATCTGCACGTGAACCGTCGTGGCATGCCCGGCGAGCGCCTCGTCGATGCTGTTGTCGACGACTTCCCAGACCAGGTGGTGCAGCCCGTCGAGGCCGGTGCCGCCGATATACATGCCAGGCCGTTTCCGGACGGCCTCCAGGCCCTCGAGGACCTGGATGTTCTTCGCGGAATACTCCCCCGCCAGGCCATCGAGCGGCAGGCCGTTCCCGTCTTCCGTTTTCGCGGTCGCTGCGGCCTGGGGTGTCAACAAGGTTTCGGAATCAGGCATCGTCTTCGTCTCCAGTCTCGTGGCTCTCGTTCAGATCGGCCACGACCTTCTTCACCGGCGGAGGCCGATGATAAAATGCTTCACCAAATAGCTCGCTCCGGCCCCGGTGCGACAGTGCATCCGGCGACAGGGTCGAGCCGAGCCATCGTCCGTCCGCCGTCAGGACCGCCGCGTGCGGTTCCCCGTCGAGCGTTCCCCGGACGGATGTGAGGATCGTTTCACGCGTGGCCGGATCGATCGTTGCAAGATTCACGATTGCCACGCATTCGGACAGGTCGATAAATTCGTTGTTCCCGAGATGGATCAGCATGCGTCCGATGCCTCCCGGGGTTCGGCGGCGAGCTGCTCGAGAAGCCGCTTCCACTCGACGGGAAGCAGGCCGTCGACGGTATCGGGCGTCATGACATCGGGCCTGGCACCCGTTTCGAGGATCACCGCGCGGATCATCTCGAACCTCAGGCGCGGAACGAGCGTTTCATCGGGGGTTTCTCGAAGCTGTGCCCCAAGGACTTCGACGGTCGCACGGACTTCGCTGAAGAGATCGATTTTGGCGGCAAACAGCTCTTCGGGCGTCACGCTCGGGAGGTGTTCCCTGACCTCGTCGAGAGTCAGCCAGGGGGTCTCGTCAAGCAGCGTGCGAAGCCTGGCCCGGATATCGACCCTCGCGTTGTGCCGGCAAACGGCACACGCTGACGTTCCGGTCCTGACCGTGACAGCGCCGCATTTCGGGCAGGGGATCAGCCCGCTCATGGCGAGGGCGTTGCGTCTGGCCTGGAGTTTGGCCTTGCATCGAAGAATCAGGTCGTGAAGCCGCCGGTCTTTCGTTTCGGGAACATCGGAAACGTTCGCTCCGTGCCAGTCCGGCCACTGGGGGGCCCGGGCGATCGGCGCCGTTGCCGGTAGCCGGCCGAGACGCGCGACGGCGGTCCGGATCTCCGTTCCCGCGCAGAGCAGGCTGACGCGCTCGAGCACCTGCAAGCGGACGAACGTGAACGTCTGCAGCCATTGCGAGTCTTCGCAGACCACGAACAGCTTTCCCTGGAACAGGCGATCGGGGGCGGTGTGGCGCGCCACATCGGGACCGACGATCGACGGCCATGCCTTGCGCAGTCGGCCGAGTTGCATCATTTCGGACCCCGCGGCGCGCGCGACGCGCATGGAAAACCCCCGGCCGCCCTGCTGGCCGTATCGGGCCTCCCAGGCTTGGCGCCGTAATTCGGCAAGGGTATCCGTGAGCATGCTTCCGATGGGACGGATGCCGCTCCGATACCGGGGTTTTTCTGCGTTCATGCGAATGGTCGGTTTCCTCTGAAAACGCGATGGGGTGCGGACTATGATACTCTGAATTTGTCCCGGACGCAAGTCCGGACCTCCCATGCCTCTGACGGTTTGGCTAAGGGGAAACGGCCTTCACGCCGATGACTTGATAGACCGGGTTTTGACTTCGAGCCCGGTCTGGAGTACCCTTAAAGAGACACCTTAGGAACGAGGTTGTTCATGTCCAAGCGGATCATGATTGTCGATGACACGGCCGTGATGCGGCTGATGCTCAGGCGCCTCCTGGAGAAGAATGGGTTTGAGGTGTGCGCCGAAGCATCTACCGGCACGGAAGCCGTCGAGAATTATGTCGCCCAGAAACCGGACCTCGTCACCATGGATCTCACGATGCCCGAAATGGACGGCATCACCGCCGTCAGAGAGATCATGAAGATCGACCCGAAGGCGATCATCATCATGTGTTCCGCCATGGGTCAGATGGAAAAAGTGAAAGCGGCCATCATGGCGGGGGCCAGGGATTTTCTGGTCAAGCCGCTCCAGCCCGAACGGGTTCTCGCCACGATCCAGAAACTGCTCGGAGAATGAGCGGGATCAGGTGAAAATCCCCTGTTCCTGGGCCGCCAGGAACTCCCCAAACTCCTTCATGACGTCTTTCCACGGCATGTCTTTCTGCTTCACGAAAAAATACGCCTCGAGCTTCTGAAACCAGGGACTGAACGGCATCTTGTCGAGCTCGTTGAGATAGTTGTTGGCGCAGAAGATCGGCAGTGTAAGGGCATTCCAGCCGGCCGACTTGAGGTAATGGTGGTCGGCAACGATCGCGCCAAGATACTCGGGGAAGTTCCAGAGATTGCACAGATGGCTTCCGATCGATTGGTGCTCGGT
>JAGOCE010000164.1 GCA_017998915.1 Candidatus Ozemibacteraceae bacterium | reverse complement strand
CCGCGCTCGCCCGCTCGCGCGGCGCCGAGGCGGCGTTCACCCGTGACCTCGCCTGGTCGCTAAGGCTCTGGATCCTGTGCGTGCCTGCCGGAATAGGCTTCGCGACCCTGCGGTCGCTGGTGAAGCTCTGGCTCGGCTGGAGTCCGGCGCGCAGCGGGGTTTTCTCGGCCGGGAACGGGCCCGCAATGCGGGCTCCCGTCATCGGGGCCTGTTTCTCGGCAGACTGCGCGAACGATGGCGCGACCCCGGAAGCCGCCGCTTCGGCAGCGCAACGCCGGGCACTGGTGCGAGCATCGACTCTCATCACCCACTCGGATCCCCGGGCCGAGCAGGGCGCCCAGCTCGCGGCCCTCGCCGCCGCCTGCGCCGCCCGGGCCGACCGCCCGGAGGACGCACCGGACCGGTTTCGCGCCCTGCTGCGTTCCTGCATTCCCGATCTGGCTCCAGAATGGATCCCCCTGCTCGAATCGGCCGCCTCCTCCGCGGCTTCGGGCGTGACGACGCAGGCGTTCGCCGCAAGCCAAGGATGGAAATCCGGCGTCTCGGGCTACATGCTTCACACCATTCCCGCGGTTCTTCACGCGTGGTACCGATCTCCGGGCGATCTCCGGTCCGCGCTCGCGGACATCATCGAAGCCGGCGGAGACACGGACACGACGGCGGCGATCCTGGGCGGCATCATCGGCGCGGGAACCCTGCCGGACGCCTTTCCCGGGGACTTACTTGCGAGCCTCCGTGACTGGCCCTGGTCCGTCGAGTTTCTGCACGCCTGCGGCGAAGCGGTCGCTACTCCGGATACATCAGCGCCCACGGTGTTTTGGCCGCTCGTGCTGCTTCGCAACGTCGTGTTCGCCGCGATCGTCATCACACATGGTTTCCGTCGGCTGTTTCCCCCGTATTGAAGCGCCTCCGTCGTTCCGTCCGTTCCATCGGGTTTTCATCTCACGTCACGCGAAAGGGCCGTTATGACATCGACACAGCAGAAATTCGACATCGCGATCAGCTCGGAAGTCGGCGCACTCGAAGGTGTCATCCTTCACACGCCGGGCCAGGAAATCGAGAACATGACGCCACAGAATGCTGAACGAGCGCTGTACAGCGACATTCTCAATCTCTCCGTCGCCTCACTCGAATACGCCCAGTTGCGCGGCGTGCTCGACAAGGTGACGCGAACCTTCCAGGTCAAGGCACTTCTGGAGCAGATCCTGAAGAATGACGAGGCACGGCGGCACCTGGTCGACAACGTCTGCCTCAACGAAGACGCCGAGCATCTCCGCGACGAGCTGCTGGCCATGCCCCCCGGGGAGCTCTGCCGCTGTTTTCTCGAGGGCGTGCTGATGAAGAAGGACAACCTGTCGCGCTTTCTCGACCACGAGAAATACTCGCTGCGTCCCCTGCACAACTTCTTTTTCACCCGTGACTCGGCCATCGCGGTCAACGACTGGGTGCTGATTTCGCGGATGGCCAACAAGGTCCGGACGCGCGAATCCCTCATCATGGAAGCGATCTTCCGCTTTCATCCGATGTTCGGCGTCGAGACCCTGAACCCGAACACCCAGATCGAAGCGAAACGCGGCGTTCAGCTCGAGGGCGGCGACATCCTCGTCGCGCGGCACGACATCCTGCTGATCGGGATCGGCGCACGCACCAACCCGCACGGCGTCGACTTTCTCGTCGAGCATTTCCGGAAGCTGAAGCGGCCGCAGCATATCCTGGTGCAGGAGCTGCCGCTCCAGCCCGAGTCATTCATCCACCTCGACATGGTATTCACCTTCGTCGACACCGGCATCTGCATGGTCTACGAGCCCGTCATCATGCAGCCGAACCGGTACCGGACCGTGCGCATCAGCATCGACAACGGCGAAACCGTGCGGATAACCGAGGAAAAGAATCTCCCCGAGGCTCTCAAGGGCCTGGGCATGCCGCTGGATCTGATCAGATGTGGAGACAGCACGGACCCCTGGACGCAGGAGCGGGAGCAGTGGCATAGCGGGGCCAATTTTTTCGCCATCGGCCCCGGCCGCATCATCGGCTACCGCCGGAACATCAACACCATCGAGGCGCTCGACCGTAACGGGTTCGCCATCATCGACGCCACCGATGTGGCTCAGGGCAAGGTCGACCTGGCCCGCTACGGTCGATGCGTGATCACCATCGACGGTTCCGAACTCGCCCGCGGTGGGGGCGGCTGCCGGTGCATGACGATGCCCCTCCGTCGCAGCTGACCTCGATGCACGGGCGGCATGTCCCGTTCGCCCTGAGCCTGTCGAAGGAGGCGAGAGACCACTCGTGCTTTGACAGGCTCGGCACGAACGGGAACGGCGAAGCTCCGTTCGAGATACAGGACCCGACAATAGAATATCCCCGAATATCTTCGATGATATTCGGGGATATCGTTTGAATGGGCCGTCAGTTTTTCTCGATCTTGAACCCGGCGCTGATCCAGGCCATCGTGCCACCGTCGACATTCACCAGGACCGCTTTGTCGCCAAGACGAGGGGCCAGCTGAGCGCACGCCTGCATCGAGCGGCCGCCGCTGAGGCAGATCACGAACACCCTTCGTTTTCCATTGAGACGGTCGGCCGATCCAGATACTATATCAAGCGGTATATTTTCAGCGCCTGGCACGTGGCCCGCCGAGAACTCGTCGGGCTCACGCACATCGATGACGATCTCTTCAGCGCTCAAACGGGCGGAAAGATGTTTTTCCAGGTCCTGAACCGTGATATGTTCCACGCCTTCAACACCTCCAAAGAGTGACATGAGCATCGAAACGAGCTTCCCGAGCATCGTCAGAACTCCACTTCGCCGACAGTGAACGTTTCCTTGCGCTCGGTCAGACGCATGGTGATCGAGCGACGCTTCTCGTTCGGGCGGCCGTAGTTGGTGAACACATCGGCTTGGAGGGTGACGGCGCCGGACAGCGTCTGGGCGTTGCTGCCGAAGAAGTTGGTCTGGATCGTGTACATGCCCTTCATCGCCTTTTTCAGCAGGTATTCCTCGGGGCCGTAGCCCTGGGTGAAGTCGCACGAGACGAGGCCGCCGATGCCGGTGCGATTGTAGCCGTAATAGGCCTTCTCGCCCGACGGCTCGTTGACCCACAGGTCCATGTCGGTCATGTCGGCATCCCAGGTCATCACGATGCGCACGTCGAGCTCCATCGGGTGGATGAACCGCGGATCGACGGACTTGAACTCCTTGATGCCGGCGGATTTTGCCTTCGCGATCAGGTTGTTCATCTCCTCGAGCGCCATCAGCTCGATCTCGCGGAACCGGCTGTCCCAGCGTTTTTTCGCGACGACGTCCCACAGCAGGCTCACGGCGCGCTCGAACTTGCCCATGCGTCCGAGGACCAGCCCCAGATCGCGATACGACTGCGGTTCCTCGGCCCGCATCTTCAGCACCTCTTCGAAGATGCCAGCGCTCAGTTCGAGCAGGTCGCGCTGCGCGAGACGGTGGGCCAGAATGCGCATCAGCGCGGGATTTTCGAGTTTCAGCTCAGCCAAGTTCGACAGCACTTGCAGGCCGATCGCATCCTGTTTCAGGCCGTAGAAGAAATCTGAACAGTCGAGATAGAACGCCGGGGAAGAGCCGAACTCGGCTTTTTCCTTCTGATATGCCGCAAACTCCGAGCCTTTTCCCGCCGCCTTGATCCGCTTCAGATACGGGGTGTCCGGTGTCCAGGCCTTCATTGCGACCCCGGGCTCGACCGGTCTCGATGCATTCCGGTCTTCACCGGAGGCATCGGCTTTCTTGGATTCCGCCCCGGTAGCCCCCGCAAAACGATCCGACTGGGCTGATTCGGGTTCTGCCATAGGAGCGCTCATGGCTCGTGATGGTGCCGGAGGTGCCCCGGGCATCGGCATCGACTGCCGCTCTACGGAAGATTCGGACAATTCAGGGGACGCGCCGTCAGACTCCAGGGCACCGCCCCGGCCGAACGTCTCCTTCATGCGGAGCATGTCCTGGGGTTTGAATGTGAAATCGGTTTTATACCAGTTGATACGGGTATTCCAGAGGCCCAGCATTTCCTCGAGTTTGCCGCGCTCGGCTTCCTTCAGATCGGAAGCGCGCTTTTCCATCACGTCGAAATACTGTTTCCGCCATTCCGCCATGTTGGCGGGAGGGACTATTTCATGCTCTATATATTGCTCCGGGCGTTCCAGGACGATCAGCGAGGTCTGCGGCGTCACGATGCTGTATCGTTTTCCGAGCGCGATCATTTCTTTGTCATTTTTCGCGGGGAACGCTTCGAGGTCTTCGAGCTTCTTCTGGGCCCAGAATCTCCGCAGCAGGCTGCCTTCGCCGGCATCGGCGGTCTTCACGTCGAACTCGACGGTCTTCATGACCTTACCGACGGTGCCGAACTTCAGGGTGATCTTCGCCTCGGTCCCGGTCAGGCGCCCGGCGAGTTCGAACCGGCCGCGCACCGACTTCTGGAGCTGCGGCACGAGGTCGTCCGCCCCCGTTCCTTCGGCCCCGAGGAACATGTACACCGGGCGGCCGATTCCCTTCACCGCCTCTTCGGGCTTCACGCGCTGGAGGTTCACATACTCGCCGCCGTTCTGCAGGGCGAGCTGGCCGAGGAACGCGTGGTTCGCCCCCGCATCGCCGCTGAAGATGTAGAGCGGCGCAGCGAACTTTCCAGGCTCTTCCCTGCCGAAGTTCGAGATGCCGTCGGTGAACATCAGGTAGACGTCGGGAACCTTGTCGGCGGCCGGCGGAAGCACGCCCAGCTGGGTGCCCCCGTCGTATTCGACCGTCTCGATCGCCTTCAGAAGCCCGGCAACGTCGCCGTTCGAGACGGTCATCGTTACGGGCTTGCCAGGCGCGTTGCGGAACGGGACGAGCTCGACCTCGACCGGCGCCGATTTCCAGCCGGCGAACGCGGCGCGCAGGGCCTCGAACTCGGCCTTGCGATCGCCCTTCGCTCGCGAGCCCGAGGCATCCCACAGGATCGTCACGCGCGCCGGCAGTTTCATCGCGGGCAGGTCGGCCGGCGGGTCGATGACCTCGCTGAGACAGAAGTGCGTGTCGCCCTCGATGCTCTTCTCGACGAGCACCCGCTGGGCCTTCGCGTCGGGAATCGCGATGCGGAGGGTTTGATTGAGCGCAGCCTTCTCGAGCGACGTCTCGGCCGCGAAGCCGTTTTTCCAGGCATCGAAGCTGAAGTTCGACAGGCTCCCGTCGCGGATCTCGGGCTTCACGCTTCCCCGGGCAACCTCGACGCGAAGGTTGAACTTTTCGACCTGGCCGTCGAACGAGAGGGGCAGGATATAGAGCGATTCGCCGCCCGCCTCGGCGAGCGAGGAGACGTATTTCACCATGACGGTGCGGGTGCCGTTCGCCTCGATCGGGTAGACACGGGTCTGGAAGCTGTTGCCCTTCACCTTCTCGATCAGCCCCGGATCAACGCCGCGTCGCATCTCGGTCTCGAACACCTCGCGGCCTTTCTGCTTCTCGACGACGACGCCGTCGACCAGCACGCCGTTCACGTCGAGACCGTAGCCGCTGACCGTCGCGCCTTCCGGCAGGGGGAACGTCAGATCGCCGGCGAGCCGACGACCGTTCGGGTTGAAGAAGGTCATCGTCAGCCGAGTCTCGGCCAGCATACCCTGCACGGCTACCTTCGACTCGACGGCGCGAATCACGATCGGCTTCTCGGCGCCGTCACCGACAACAAGGCGGATGGGCGGCATCCCCTGGGCGACGGCCGGTGCCACCCAGGCCACGATCATCAACAGGGCGATCAGCAGTTTCTTCATAAGACCTCTCCTTCATTCATCGCCGCCCTTGGGGCCGGCGCGCATCCCACGCAGTATACCAAACGCATCGCCCCTGAATCGGATTATCGATTTCTACGACCACTAAAGACTTCATTCGGCGGTTTCGCGGAGGAGGTCGTCATAGATGGCGGTTGAGCCGGGGATCAGGAGGAACATGGCGGTTTTGAATCGTTTTGCGGCGGCGGTCAGCAGGGGGTGTTCCGCGTCGCCGCGAAGTTTGATGGCCAGATCATGCTTTCGCAAGGCGTAGTCGACGTCGCCGATGGCGAGCGCCTCGTCGATGGCGGCGTTCATGCGGGCGAGGGCGACGCTCTCGTCGGTTCCCGACAGGCCGGGATGCAGCAGGCGCTGCCGTTTGAGTAGGAAGCGCCGGGCTGCGAAACGGACGAACGGGCGTGTGATCGCGGAGGCGTTACGGATCCTGTCGAGAAGAGGGGCTTCCCAGTCGCTCTCCTCGGCCTGGCCGATCCGGACGGGATCGAAGATGTCCTTCGGCGGCATCAGACAGCAGGAGAAACTCGAAACGAGATACTTCTGGGACTCCTGAAGGATCTCGTCGACCCGCTTCGCGTGCCAGGCCACCGCCAGATATCCGACGAGCCCGTTGGGGGCCATGGCGTGAGAAAGTGAGCGTTCACGCACGATTCCGGGGTGGTTCGCAACGAAGCTGATCCAGGGAAGCTTGTTCCATCGCGACTCCCCGGCTTCGCCGTGGCATCTGCCGCAGCTGAAGGGAACCGTCTTCCGCTCGTATCGCAGGCCGGAGCGGATCAGGTCGGACTCCGCACGCCGCGCGGCGTACACGTCGTTGCGGAGCGTTTCGGGAATCGGCGCTCCCGACCTCAACACCCTCTCGAGCCGCAGAAACGTCCCGATGATGGGGCCCCATTTCGGATCACGCCGTTCGCGGATATCCGGCGGCGGCGAGACGGCATCGATGAAGGCGGCGATTTCCCGCAGTTTCAGTATCTGGGCCCTCGTCAGGCCCAGTCCGCGTATCATGTTGATGCCGCTGCACCGGAGGAGCATGAAGCCGCACTCGTAGAGATAGCGGGCGTCAGGACCGGACGTCGCGAGGGGCGGCGTCGCCGCGACCGGCACGGCAAAGCCGGCAAGCCAGACCAGCAGGGCCACCGTCAGCACGCTCGCCCGAGAGCGGGTGGGCCGGGGCTGTCGCATCATCTCATGCCGTTCCATGCCGTCAGTCCTCCGGAGTCAGAATGCCGTAACAGCGCGCGAACCAGTAAGCCATGAGATACCCGACCGGGGCGACCAGCCCGGGGCCGTCGCTGCCGCTGACGATGCGGCGCGGGCACTCCTGCCAGATGAAGATATGCGGGGCGCGCCTGTCGATGGGGAACACGCGGTCCGCCTTGTTGCCGTAACGCTCGAACCGATCAGGCCACGGGAGCACCCGCAGGTCCGGCACGGCGGCGTTGCTGACGCGCCGCTGGCGCTGATCTTCGGGATACAGTTCGAGAGTGCGCTTCGCGGCCGCCAGCAGGTCGGCGGAAAGCGAGGCCGTGCCGTGAACGTGCCGAATGTAGGTATACAGGGCATTCGCCTCGTCGGCGATGGGCAGGAACGCACGGTCGATGCAGTCGCGCGCGGCCGGTTCGATGCCACTCTCCCGCACGCCTTCCATCAGCCCGAGCAGGGCGAACTGGGTGATGTTCGTACCGACGTAGCTCCGCAGGGCGTCCGACAGTTCGTCGAGATTCGATGCGGCCATCTTCCGCCAGGCGAAGGCGCGCGCCGCGAGTTTATCGGCAGGCTTTCGGAAACCGAGGGTTCGGAAAGCGGCGGCCCAGGCGTCGGCGTTGTCAGCAAGCCGGCCAAGCCAGGCGAATCCGCGAGGCGCGCGAAGAAAGCTTATAATGTCTATTAGTATATTTCCGCGAAGATGCCCGACCGCGAACGCGAGGGTTCGGACGGCCGGTGACAGATAGCTTATGATATTTGCATAGCCGGGCCTGAAACGCCTTCCGGCTTCGAGCACCAGGTCGGCGATCGAGACGTGGAGCTGCGCAATCAGCCGGACGGCCACATCGTCGTTGATCCCGAGGAACAGGTCGCTCAGCAACTGTGACGTCTCGGAAGCCACACGGGGATACGCGCGGCGGCCACACAGTTCGTCGCGGAAATACGCCTCGAGGTCGGGATCGTTCGTGATGCGCGCGGCGGTGCCGGTCATCAGCAGGGCCCGCAGGGCCTCGCCTCCCCTGATCGCCGGCGGCCGGAACGTCGCCAGTATTTCTGCCATCGTGGCGTTGAAGGGAACGGCACGGCAGAAAGCGTTCACCGGGAAATCATCGACCCTGGCCCACTCCTCCGGGGTGATCCGATCCTGGTAGCAGTAGTCTGGCGAGACGTTGAACATGCTCTTCGACTTCCCGTCGATCGTGGCGACGAGACCGAGGTTGTTGCGCATCAGGTTGCGGCCGGCCGCGAGCGCGTCGGAGGCCACCCGTTCCCGCAGCCCGGCATCGCGAATCACCGGCCAGGCGAGCGTCCAGGCGAGGAAGATGCCCGTATACTGGTCGCGCGACGTATCGGTGTTCCAGACGAGATCCTGGTCGGGCGGGGCACCGTGGGCGAGGTTGTTCCGGCCGGGGAACCAGCTGCGAGGCCCGAAATAT
>JAGOCE010000163.1 GCA_017998915.1 Candidatus Ozemibacteraceae bacterium | reverse complement strand
CCGTCTCTTCACGCAGCCGTATCTGAGCCTGTATCAACCCCTGACGGTTCTGACGATCGCGCTTCAGTATCGGATCGCGGGCGTCGATCCGTTTTTTCTCCACCTGGTCAACCTCCTGCCCCATCTCGCCAGTGTCATGCTGGCATTCGAACTGGCGAGAAAACTCGGTCTGGGCACGGGAAGCGCCTTCGCGGCGGCGTTCCTGTTCGCCGTCCACCCGTCGCGCGCCGACTCGGTGGCATGGCTCACGGAACGGAAAGACGTCCTGTTCGCATTTTTCTATCTTCTCGGATTATATCTGCATCAATACAACGACGATCCCGGGAAGAACGGCATCCGCCGGCCGGTGTATCTCTGCTTCGTGTTCAGCCTGTTTTCGAAACCGTCGGCGGTCTCGTTTCCATTCGTCCTCGCCGTTCTCGACCGGTTCAGGCACGGCACGCCCATCCTGGAGGGGATCAAGCGATGCCGGTTCATCCTCATCCCGATCGCTCTCGTCAGCATCGTCATCTTCACCGCCCCGACGGGATCCACCCTAGACAAACCCTTCAGCGCATCCACGGAAAGCGGGATCATCGACCGCACAGCGCGGGTATTCCTCGGCGTCGGGGCCATCATCCGGCATCTCGCGGTTCCGAACGACATTCCCTCCTTCATTCCCTACTTTTCCGGCGGGTTCGCCGACTGGCCGGCAGAAGCAGGCGTCTGGGTCTTTTCCGCGTTGCTGTTCTGCGGTCTTCTCTTCGCTTCGCGACACCACCCGCTCCGCCAGTGTGGCCTTCTCTTTTTTCTCGCGGCCCTTCTTCCTATATGTACAGGCATATTTTTTCACGGCCTGGGCCGGGATTTCACCGCCGTCCGACACGGCTATCTGCCCGGCTTCGGCCTCTTCCTGTGCGTGGCTGATTGCCTGCGGGCGGGATTCGAACGGCTTCAACGGCGAGACATCCGGAAAGGGATCCTCGCCGCCCTTGCAGCAGCCGTTCTCCTCGGCGCCTGGATGATCGGGGAAACCCGCAGGCGCTGCGCTCAGTATGATGACGGGATCACTTTTTGGAACGCCGTCATCCGGCAAACCCCTCATCATATTTCCTACACCAACCGTGGAATGTCGTTCTTTCAGGCTGGCGACTACGAAAACGCCCGGTCTGATTTCCGCATCGTCACGAACATCAAGCCGGACTACAGCAGGGGATGGGTGCATCTCGCCGCGACCGAGATGGCCCTCGGCAAGCCCGACCTCGCGCGATCCATCCTCGAAGAGGCCCGGAGGAAATGGCCCGGCGAGCCGATGATCCACGACTATCTCGGCCTGATCGCGGCGGGCGCATCGCGGACCGACGAGGCCGTCGCTCATTACACCGAGGCAATCCGCCTCGATCCTGCCTATGTCTCCGGCATGAACAACAGGGCGGCCGCCTATCGTCAGTCGGGGGAATACGTAAAAGCCCTCGCGGACCTGGATGCGGCGCTCAGGCTCGCCCCCGGAAACAGGCAACTGCAGGCGCACCGAGATTCAATAGCATCAATGATACACGATCACGCGAACCGCGAAATGCCGTCTGGTCCGGCCGGCGATCAATGATGGGGGTTTTTCGACACCAGCGACAGTGCCTTGATGACGGCCTGCTCGGCGATGAGTCGGTTGTTCGCGTCGGCCAGGAAGACGTCAGGAGGCATGAACGCGTCGTATTTGCCGCCAACCCAGTATTTGGGCGGCAGGCTGTTGAGCGCGAGGGCAACGGTATCGAGCACGCAGTCATGGCACTCGCACATCTCCCACCGTTCGATCATGCCCTTGATCACGTCGAGAATCAGCGGCAACCACATGTTTTCGAGGCGGGAAAAGTCGTATCGGTTCAACGGAGGCTTGTCGTAATCGATCATATCGGCATCCCTTCCGGCTCCACGGCAACGCTGTCGACCAGGGCCGGCATCTCGACCGGCTCAAGGACGCGCTGTCCCGGGAATGAGACATCGTACACGACGACCTGCGCCGAGCGCACGCCGTTGTAATCGTTGGCATCGACGCTGAACACGAGATCGCACACGCCGTCCGTCACCTGGTCGACGTCGAGCATTTTTCCGAGCCCGAAACCGATGCCGAAAACGGACGATCCGGAGCTTTTCCGGAACTTGAACCGCAGATGCGTCCTGGTCTCGCCGACTTTTCGTATCTCATAGTATGGAATATGCCGTGCGACAAAAAGTGGCGCGGGATTGTCGATGCCGAATGGCGCGAACTTCAGGAGATCAGCCAGGAGCGATTCGTTGACGAGATCGATGGACATCTCGGCATCGATCAGCCACTCCGCCTGGAGGTCGGCATCCGTGATTCCGTCCGTGGCATAGGCCCGCAGCGCATGTCTCAGGGGCTCGACGTTGTTCTGCGCGACGGTGAGCCCCGCCGCTCCCACGTGGCCGCCGTATTTCTCGAGATGCGCCGCACCGGCGTGCAGGGCGTTCATCATGTTCACGGCCTTGAAACTGCGCGCCGAACCCAGCCACCGGCCGTGATCCTCGAGCAGAACGATCACGGGCCTGCAGAACTCGAGCATCAGCCGGGTCGCCACGATGCCTGTAACACCCTGGTTCGGGAATGGGGCCGCGACAAGGAGCAGTTTGTCCTGCTTTACATCGTTCTGCTTCAGCAGGTGCTCCCGGACGTTCCTGTATCCTTCCTCAGCGAGCTTTTTGCGTTCGATGTTCAGCTCGAACAGTTCGTTCGCCAGTTCTTTCGCCCGGTCGGGAGAATCGGTCGTCAGCAGGTCGACGGCGATCTGGGCAGTGCGAAGCCGTCCGGATGAGTTCAAGATCGGCGCGATGTTGAAGCTGATATCGCGCTCACTCACCTGGCGCTGCCGCCAGCCAAGCAGAGTATACAGTTCCTGCAGGCCGAGGCGTTTCGTGTTCGAGACGAATTTGAGCCCCATCTGGGCCATCGTCCGGTTCTCGCCGCGCATCGGAACCATGTCGGCCACCGTTCCGATGGTCAGGATGTCCAGCGCCCGCTGCCAGAGAGCCCGAACGCCTGTGTCTTGCGCCTCCATGAGTTTCAGATACATCACCACGAGGCGCCGTGCCCCACCGACATCGGCCGGTAGCGCGAACGCGGATGCCAGACGCAGTTTGTCGGGAGATGGAACGTCCTGAAGGACCGTCTCGGCGAGCATCGTCAGGCAGATCTGCCCCGATCGCCCGTCGCCTGCCGGCAGCTTTTGGAGATCGGGCAGCAGCTCGACGATCTGGCGGCGTTCCTCCGGGCTGAAGAAGAGAATCGTAGCCCCCTGCATCACGCCTGGATTGACATGCTTCAGCCGTGCGAAGCCCTCGCGGGGATGGAACCGCAGGACATCGATCTCGGGGCCGTCCAGGTCGAACGCGATGACGGGCCGCCCCATGCCCTTGCCGAGAGCGAGTTCGAGGGCGAGGGCAAGCTTCAGGGAAACCCCGACGCCTGCCATGTCTTTCTGCGGATATACCGTGCCAGGCAGCTTGGGATCGATCAGCGCCACGGCCTTGGGAAGAAGGGACGGCGGCTCGTGGTGATCGGTCACGATCACGTCGATACCCAGTTGTCTCGCATACTCGATTTCGTCGACGTTTCCGATGCCGCAGTCGACGGTTATGATCAGCCCGATGCCATCACGCTTGGCGGTGTCGAGATAATCGCGGTTCAGCCCATATCCATCCTCGATGACCGGAATCGTGCAATCGGCGCGCTCGGTGTATTTTCTCAAGGTTTCCAGCAGGAGGACGGTCGATGTGATGCCGTCGACGTCGCGATCCCCGTAAACGCGCATGCTTTCCTGATTTTCTATAGCAGATACAATACGATTGACGGCGGGGCAGATGCCGTCGAGAAGGAAGGGAGTCGCCAGCGTCCGACTGCGAGGTTCGAAATACCGCTCGATCGAAGCCTCGTCTTTCATGCCGCGATTCCAGAGGATGCGCAGCAGGAGAGGCGGAAAACCCGTCCGCCGGGCCAGCGCTTCGATGCCGGCCTCGTCCGCTTCGATCATTGTCCAGTGACGAATCATGAATACCCCAGTCCGAGAATGGCTTCGACCGTCTTCTCATCCTGCAGCACTTCCATGAACGCGGCGACGATCTTCGGATCGAACTGCGACCCGGCGCATTTCAGCAGTTCCTGCACGGCCTGTTCCTTCGGAACGACATTTCTGTATGCACGTTTGCTGGTCATCGCATCCCACGAGTCGGCGACACAGACGATGCGCGCGAGCAGGGGAATCGCATCGCCGCTCAGGCCGTCAGGATACCCCTTTCCATCGAAGCGTTCGTGATGATGCTTGATCAGAGGCACCTTTTCCTTGAGGAAGCTGGCCGGCTCGATGATGTTCGCGCCCCGAACCGGATGGGTCTTGATGAGTTCATATTCATCAGCCGTCAGCCGGGCAGGCTTGTTGATGATGTTTTCCGAGATGCCGATCTTTCCTATGTCGTGAAGGAGAGCGCCGATCTGGAGGTTCTTGATCGCCTCGGGATTCAGCCCCATGCGTCGGCCAATCTCGACGGAAAAGGCCGCGACGCGCTCGCTGTGACCACGTGTGTATGCATCTTTCGCATCGAGGGAGTTCGCCAGGGCACGCACGGCCGAGAGATAACTGGCCTCGAGGTCCTCGTACAGCTTGGCGTTGTGGAGAGCGATCGAGATCTGTGACGCGAGCGTTGCCAGCAGACTCAGATCGTTGTCATCGAAAATTTCGCCCGAAAGCTTTTCGGATACCGACAGCACGCCGATCGCATGCTCTTTCACGATGAGAGGGACACAGAGCGAACTTCGGCCGCTCGGCGCAGAGGGATCCTGCGGCGTGTCGGACGGCAGATCGTTGATCATCAGCGGCTCGCACTTCGCGAACACCTTTCCGGCGATCCCGTCGCCGATCTCGATCGGGCGGGCGGCATACTCGGGACTCAGGCCGCGGTGAACCTTCACGTGCAGCTTTCCGGTCATCTCGTCGTGCAGGATGAGCGATATGGAACGCACGCCGCCGAGAACGCGCGACGTCTGGTCAACGACCATCTCGAGCAGCCGTTGTATATCAAGAACGACACTAAGATTCCTGCCGACGTCATGCAGGGTGTTGAGTTCGAGAATCTTCCGGTTCAGATCCTGGTAGAACCGGCCGTTCTTGATCGCAATGCCGCTCTGCGTTGCCAGCGTCTCGAGAAGCGCCTGGTCGTCACTCGTGAAGGGCTCACCCGAAATCTTGTTGCTGGCCGACAGGACGCCGACCACCTCGTCGCCGATCTTGAGGGGGACGCAGAGCGAACTCCGCGGAATCCGCGCCACTTCGAGCTTTTTGGAATCCCCCTCCGGCACGTCGTTGATGATCACCGGCTCGCCGGAAATGCAGACTCTCGCCGCAACGCCGTCGCCGATAGGAACGCGTCGGGTGGGCGGAAGCAGTCCGACGTCGAGCCCCTTCGCGACCCGCACCATGAATTCGTTCGTCCGCCGGTCGATGAGCATCAGCGAGCAGCGTTTCACGCCGCCAAGGATCGATATCGCCGTATCGACGATGCGCTCGTACAACTGGTCGAGGTTCAGGACCGAGTTGATCGCCCGGGCTGCCTGGTGCAGGGTCGAGAGTTCGAACACTCGCCGGTCGAGGGCGCCGTTCTTCTGTCGCAGGTCTTCGAGATGAAGGCCGATCGTCTCGGACATGCGGTTGAAGGCGGTCACCAGCGTAACCAGCTCGGTGTCGCCGCTCACGTCGATACGTGCGCCTGGCAGGTCGCCACTGGCAATGCGCTCGGCCGCTTCGAGCAAAACCTTGACAGGCCGAACGATCAGTGAGGACAAATACCACGCCCAGAAAAAAGCAGCCAGGGCCATCAGCAGTGCCAACACGAGATTGTCGAGCACGACGGCCGAGCGGGAGCGCTCCAGGTCGGCGAGCGAGAACGTGAAGCGCAGATAGCCCACGGCTTCAGGCTGGCCGGGCGTCTTGATGGGCTTCTGCACGATGAACGTCGGGGGAAGCTTGACGGAGCCATCGTTACGTTCACGCCAGCCCTGGTCGGCAAACGCAATCTCCTGCAGCTGTTTGTCCAGCACCGCGACGGAAACGACCTCGTTTCTCGGCAGCTCGGGCGAGGTGATCTTTTTTGCGAGATCGTTCAGCCCGCTGGTGTCATGCGTCATGATCATACGCGGGAGGATGCCCTCCAGCGTCTTGCTCAGTCGCTGGCTTTCCCTGGTAACATGATCTCCGGCAGCATCATTGAGCCGGTCGAGCTCGAACCAGGTCGCGATGCCAAGCACGGCGAACACGAGAACGAGGTTGAAGATAAAGATCCGGTATTTCAGGTCGAGACCGACGGAACCCGCACCAGTGGTCATTTGTCAGTCACCTCGACATTCGTTGTCTGCGCGGTTGCCTCGCCAGCGAGTCCGCCCTTCTGGAGCGGGACTTCCGATGTCGTTCCACCGGCCGGCACCTGGATTTCCCGATGCAAAAACACGACCATCGCCTCGACCATTGCCTGCAGCGCCTGCCAGGGGGGCTGGGGGATGGATGTCACGGCACCATTCGGACACGAGGTTCGATGGGCGGCCAGGAACGAAGCCGGCGCCTCGTCGGGATTTCTCGGCAGATAGGTGATTCCGGCGGGAAATCGGGATGTCGTCGATCCAAAGTTCGTTGTCACGAACGCCTTGCCGTCAATCCAGGAGATGAGCGTGCAGTGAGGCCTGGAACGGACTTCCGACTGTAGGACGAGCAGGAGTGCCGTATTGTCAGGCGCGGCAAGCGCCGTTCCCGCCGCTTCAAACAGGGGCATCTCGAGAAGCGGCATCCGGACGTCAGATATCGTGACAAAGCCATGTTCCGACTGCCACCGAGCCTCCTCTCCCCTGACATCCCCGCTGATCGCCGGCTGGCTGATCCCCGCGCGAAGCGGCTCGACGACCAATTTCGGCAGCTTCCGGCCGGAACCACCGGGCTGGAACACCGAAAATCTCGACGGAAGCGGCTGCAGCCAGCCCGAGATGAGGAAAAACACGCATCCGTGCAAGGGCACGCTCCACCACGCGAACGGGGCAAGGGGGCGCGTCAACAGCCAGCCGAGCCAGAGAGCGCCGGCAAGATATGCCCAGACGGCCCGCCTGAAAAGAGAGGCCCCGCCGAACGAGGGCAGACGGGGAGCGATATAGGTCCTGATCGTGAAGAGACATCGCGCAGCCTGAATGAACAGCAGCGCTGGAAAAACATACCTGACCCACGCGAATGCGGCCGGTTCTGGAGCATGGGCAACGAGAAAGATCGCCGCCAGGCTCGTCGTGGTCGCGATCGACAGGGCTCGCCAGGGATATCGCAGCCGGGAAAGCGCGCGTCGGCCTTCGTCGGTGATCTGGATGTCATCCCAGCCGCGCCGTGTATCGAGATCGATCCGGCCGAGGACGTAAGCGTTCATCGCATCTCCAAGAAAAACCGGCGCGAGCAGGAACGCCTGGAACAACTGCTGCCAGAAACCATCGACCCACCCGGTGCGGGTCAGGAAAATCCATGCGGCCAGCACGCCGGCCAACGTTGAGAAATTGCTGCCGATACCTAGCGTGAATGTTGCCGTGATCTTTTCCGCCGGGGATACCGGTGCGGCGGAGACGGCCCGTGGCTCTGGACTCATGATATCCCATGGTATCACTACCTGTGACATTTTGCATCGATTCACACCCGCTTTTTCAAACCTTCAGCAATTTCTCGCGGAAAGAATGGAAGGCACGCCGGGATGAAATTCGCGCTTTTCGCATTTCCCACTTGAAGTCCGGATGGAAGTATGCTAGGATACTGCCACGTTCCCCGGGGCGTAGCGCAGTTGGTAGCGCGCATGGTTCGGGACCATGAAGTCGCTGGTTCGAGTCCAGTCGCCCCGACCGGACAAATCCGCTTGGCTCAACAGCCGAGCGGATTTTTTCATTGCCCGACATGATGCCTTTGCCGTACCAGCATGATTGTGGTACCATCCAGCGACACTTTGGAAACCCAAGGAGACGGACATGACTCTTCGCTCCCATCAAAATGCTCGTCAGAAGCGCACCGGTATCGTCGCGCTTCTTTTCGCAACCATCGCCATAGCCTCCTGGGCAATGCCGATCAGGGTCATCGGAAAAGTCGAATCGCTGTACCGCGACCGGGCTTCGATACGTATCCTCGAGGTGCCGAACGCCGCATCGGCGCCTGCCCAGCTTGCCGTCGGCAACTACGTCAGTTTCAATCTGCCGAGCGCCAAGCAACAGAGCCGCCCGAAACGGCCGATCCAGTATGGAAACGTCATTCTCGTCGATCTCGCCGGCAACGTCGCCACCGAGTATGCCGACGAGGCATCCGTTGCAACAGAGTCGCAGATCATGATCTGGAACGCCCTGTATGCCGACCGCGTCAAGAATCCCAAGCAGTATCTTCCCGAAGAGGAAGGCGGAACGAAAGGGAAAAAGGG
>JAGOCE010000162.1 GCA_017998915.1 Candidatus Ozemibacteraceae bacterium | reverse complement strand
GCATTCCGCAGGAAGGGTGTCCCGCAGACAGGACGAGCCATCGGCGCAACGGCAGCAATCGAAGACCGAACAGAATTCAGGGTCGAACCACCGCCATTCATCTTAACCGTGCTTGCGACACTCCCAATATTAACAACCATCACTGCGTATCTTGCACGCTGGGAAGCAGGCAACTGCATTCCAAGCGCCCCACTGCTGAAAGTTCTTTCTATTGATTTGCCAACAATGTTCAGAGACTCAGCAGAAACACGTTCGAGATTACTGGGCGCAAATGGATTTTCTGGAATGGCCTCATCATCTTTTTGTTCTTCTGGAGGTTTTTCCGGCGTCACATATCCATCGAAACGTTCATAAATATCGACATCGCCATCTTGATAATTAACAAACAGTTTCGAATCAAGAACTGATACATCAAATGAGTACAAACCGAAGTTAGAGCTAAGAATTAACCTTTGATTTGAAATCTGCCATTTTCCAGTTATGGTTTCACTCGCCGTATTTTTGGTTATCCAAGTTTCGCTTCCATCCGACAATTCAAGCGTATAAGAAACACTTGTCGCCGAGTTATCCGATCTGAATTCTATCCAGCAAGTTCTTCCAGAGTCATTTGGCTCAACCGCTTTCAATTCGTTCAGGTTGTGATTCTTATTAATCAGTTTCCATTTACCGATGAGCTGATCAGCAAGGATTTGATCATCATTCGAAATTATCCCGCCACCTCCTCCCCCACCGCCACAGCCAGCGAGAGAAAGCGCCATATATAATAGAACAAGAAGACTAAATACTCGCCGGACAAGTTTGTCGAACTGCGCCATACTTCTTTGCAACTCCTGCCTACTGGCGGTTGTAGCGCCGCATTACCACCAGTATATCCCGAATCATGCGTCGATTCAACGAATCCAAACCGCTGTAAAACAGCCTGTCATGCTTTTCTATACGGAGCAACCACATTTTCGAACATGGGAAAATGTTTCACATTCAAGGTCACAAGGTGCATTCCGTATTCTTTGGCAGTGGCGGCTATCAGGGCATCCGGCAAGCACACGCCATGGCTTTTTCCGAACGTTTGCCTGAACGAACCCGCCATTATTGCGATCGCATTCGATACTTCCATAATGTGGCAGGAATTCAAGGCTGATTCGAGAACCCTTCGTTCACCGCCTTCTCTAACACCCGAATACAGTTCGGCAACTGAAATGACAGACAGATGGATGTTCGGAAAATGCAATTTCAGAAACTCAACTGCTTCTGGTCGCCCGCGCAGGAAATCGATCAGGACGTCCGAATCGACAAGATACCGGTTCTTCATGCCGACCGTTTGGAAAAAGTCGCAACGGCAGCACGAGACTTCCATTCCTCACGCAGCTCTCGTATATCGGGGAGATCGTCACGGTCTTTCCAGATTCCTGCCGCTGCAAGGAAGTTGCTCAGCTTTTTCTCTTCTTCAGCGGCTTCCAGGAACTGTTCCAGAGCCTCATTCAATAGTTGATTCTCACTTTTCCCGGTACGGGAAGCCAATGCTCGTAGTATTTCGAGTTGGTTTTCGGATACGGTGACCTGTTTGCGGGGCATGTGGCACCTCCAAGGAATTCTCTTACAGCATAACGCATCGAACGTATAAATTCCATCACTGCTGCCGACGGGGTCTTACGCAACCGATGATCCTCTCAGGGTGACGAGGGTGGCGCCCCAGGAGCCGGCGTCGAGGTCGGCGAGGTGATACTCGGCGACGGCGGGATGGCGTTCGAGGAGGGCATGGACGGTGCGGCGGAGGTTTCCGATGCCTTTGCCGTGGATGATGCGAAGGTGAAAGATGCCGCGTTCAAGACAGGCATCGATGTAATCCAGGACGACATCTTTCACGTCGGCAGGCCGGAAGGTGTGCAAGTCGAGGGTTCCGTCGACGGGGATCTCTACGGGAATGTCATCCGCAGACGGAGGTTCGTTGCGGTCGTGCGTCATATTCCACACGATACCACGAATCACCGCTTTCACTGGTATCCATTGCTGATGCAACAAGGCAAGCGCATCCGTTTTCACACCCGCTTGATCACAGGGCCCGCAAAGCGTCGCCCGGACGATTCACGATCCGTCGCGACGGGCAAACCATGCGCTTGTCCTGGCAGCAACAGAGCGGCATTTCATGATCATTGAGGAGCAGGACGAGTTGGGGTATCATGAAATATCAGCGTTACAACCGAATGTCAGCTTGGGAGGGTGAACATGGGATTTTTCGGCAATCAACTCCGGTCGGTCATCGAGTGGAAGGATCCGTCGCCCGACGTGCTGATCTGGCGCTGGGACGGCGGCAACGACGAACTGAAGAACATGTCGAAGCTGCTGATCAATCCGGGTCAGGCGGCGATTTTCATCTACCAGGGCCAGGTTCAGGCCATCCACGATTATCCGGGCCTGTTCGATCTGCATACCGCGAACATCCCGTTCTGGACGACGATCAGCAAGATCATGCAGGGCTTCACCTCGGAGCACAAGGCGAACATCTATTTCGTCCGCATGACCGATTTCATGAACCAGAAGTGGGGCACCAAGGCCCCGATCAAATACGACGACCCGAAGTACAAGTTTCCCGTCGGCCTGCGGGCGTTCGGCAACTTCTCGTTCCGCCTCGTGAACCCGCGGGGCTTCTTCACGGAAGTGACCAGCAACCGCGAGGTCTACACGATCGCCGAGATTCGCAACATCATCGTCGACCGGCTTCTGACCCCGCTGACCGATCTGTTCGCGGAATCGGGCTTCAGTTACTCCGAGATCGACCGTAACCGCGTCGAGCTGTCCGAGAAGCTCCAGAAGGCGGTCGGACCGATCCTGACGCCGCTGGGCTTCGAGCTGACCGACTTCCGGATCGAAAACACCGACTTCGACGATGACACCAAGAAGCGCATCGACAAGATCGCCGACAAGATCGCCGACGCCCACGCCATCAACGCCCTCGGCGGCGTCGACCAGGGCAGCATGCGCAACTACGCAACCGTCGAGCAGCTCAAGGCCGTGAACACGGCCGCCGGCAACCAGGGCGGCGGCGCAGGGCTCGGCATGGGTCTCGGCGCGGGAATGGGCCTGGGACAGGGAATTGCCGCAGGCATGATGAACCAGGGCATGAACGCCCCCGCCGCCCCGGCGACGGTCGCGTGCGCCGCCTGCAACGCGCAGATGGCCCCGAACGCGAAGTTCTGCCCCGCCTGCGGAAAGCCCAACACTCCGGCCGCGGCGGCCACCTGTGTCAGCTGCGGAAAGCCGATGGCCGCCGGGCAGAAGTTCTGCCCCGAGTGCGGTGCCCCGCAGACTCGCTCGTGTCCCCAGTGCAAGGCATCGATCGCCCCCAACGCGAAGTTCTGCCCCGAGTGCGGTCTGAAAACCCAGTGATGGCACAATAGTATATCTTTAACGATAGAAGCCCTGCCTTTCGGCAGGGCTTCTATCGTTTCCATCATTTTCAGGAAGGAACATTCCGGCTTTCGGTGATGGCCTTCTTCGCTTCGGCGTAGATCCGGCTCCGCTCCTGACCGACGATCAGATCGACGTCGGCCGGGGAAAGGTCGATCCGGGATGCGAAGGCGTTCAGCGCCGCCCGTTCCTCCTTCGAGAGCCGCCCGTCGGCGAGCGCCATTGCCGCCATCCGCCGGAGCAGACGTTTTCCCTGCGTGGGCGTTGCGGGAACGGGCAACGAGGAATCATCCATTTTCCCGACGACGCGGGCCTGCTGGATCATCGAATCGACCACGTCTTTCCTGACCTTGCACCGGGCCGCGAACTCCCGGAGGAATTTCTCCTCCCGATCGTCGATGACATCATCGGCCATCATGACATGCACCATGCAGGCGAGGCCGAGTTCCGCGGCTCCAGGCTCTTCGTCACCCATATCGTCGATGGCCGGCACCGGAAGAGGCGGAACGCCTCCGGGGGCCTCGCCGATCGCAGGAGCATGGGCGGCCTGTTTCACGCGCTTTTCCATCATCGTTCGGAATGTATCCGGGTTCACGGGCATGACGGCTTCGAGCACCCATCCCCTGGAGCCGTCGTTCCGTATGGTCTGACAATAGGGGCAGATATTGTCGGTGACATTCTGCTCGGGGGCTCCGCACGAAGGGCAGTGGGCGCTGCTCAGGGAGAGCCTGGCATCGGTTTCGACACCGTGTTTCCGTACGAAGACAGAGAAATGACGGCGCGGAGGGCAGATTCCGCCGACGATTTCCCGTCCATCCGGCATTTTGCGGGTTGTCCGACCGCTCCAGGAGATTTCGACCCAGACGCGATCCATCGGTTCGCCCGGCTCGATGAGCTTCGTATCGACACTTCCGACGCCGCAGGAGGTGTAATAGAGGCGGGTTCCGTCAGGTTCTTTCCGGATCTTCGCCGGGAACTCCTCCACGAACGAGTCGAGGGCCAGCTTTGCGATCGTCTCGGGCGTGCCAAGGCGAACCGCCGCCTCATGGCGATAAAACGCGAGCGAGGCAAGGTCTTCCATCTGCTGGACGCTGAATCCGGCATCGAGCCGGCGCATGGCGTCGAGGCCCGGCACGGCCACCGCTTCCCGGACGGACCAGGCGGAGGCCTGGGTGATCTCGGAAAGCACCCAGTCATACTCGCCGGAGCGAAGGAAGGAGTTGCAGACCTCGCATTTCGCGGCCCGGTTCATGCTGATCGGGGCGCTGCAGTTCGGGCAGTAGCCTTCGATCAGGCCCTTGGCCAGGGTTTTCGCCCCCGGCCTGCGAAGGAACGACCAGTATTCCTCGAACTCGCCAGAGTCATCGGAAAGGCGTTTCCCGGTCTTCGCGTCGACCTTGAAGTTTGCCGCGTGCGCGCGGAAATAGATATGAAGCGTGTCGAACGTCTCGTCGGATTCGAGTTGGGCGATCCGGGCGTCGTGGAGGGTGATGCTGTCGATCCGATCGCGGATTCCCCGCTTTTGAAGCTCGGCGATCTGGAGGCGGAACTTTTCATATATCGCATCGGATAGAAAAGCCTGGGCCTTCTCGAGTTTCTGGTCGGACCATGCCTCCTGGATCAGCGCGAACGCGGTTTTCGCCCTGGAGACCATCGCTCCAGTGTTCCAGGCGGGATCGCGTTTTTTCAGGGCCTCCTCGGCCCTTCTCCGGCGCACGTGGTCCTGGGCGACGACGCCACGGCGGATCGTGTAGTCGACGTATCGTTCGCCGCCTTCCCTGGCGGAATACACGACGATGGCGATGATCGTCAACGCCAGCGGAATGCCGACCGCGGGGTATTCGATCGTCAGTCGCAGGAGGAGTTCGATCAGAAAGAAGATCAAATCGGCATTGCCGCCGCCGCTGCCACCACCGCCGCCGCTGCCGGAACCGCCGCTCCCAAAGCCTTCGCCGCCGCCGGCGCGCGCGAACGCCTCGACGGCGCAGAGCGCCAGCAGGACGCCGAAGCCGCCGGTGAGAAGGGTTCTGAGCGTGGATCTCTTCAGGATTTTCCTGAACCGGGCGGGGCCCGAGTCGAATCGTTTTCGCAGGATCATGAGATCACTTTCCCCCCGGCGGAACTCGTTTGTCAATGCCTTCCAGCGGAGGCAGGACCGGCGGCTCGATTCCGAACCGGCCGAAAAACAGCGAAGCCGCCTCGGGCTTCCGGGAAAGGCCGCCTCTGAGGAAAACCGTCACCGTGCGGATCCGGCCGGCCGGTTCGCGAGCAAACCCGGTGAACCACACGGCGCCGCGCATCGTTCCCGACTTTCCGAAGATGCGCATACCCGGGGTATCACAGGGCCATTCGATCGCGGAAACGAGGGTTTCGTTCGTTCCGGAGGAGGCAAAGGCTCCATTGGCGATCCGAACCATCATCTCGTGAACCCGGGAGGGAGTGACGAGCAGATCACCGCCCCAGACGGCGGCGTTCGTTCCCGGTTTCAGCCAGTTTGCGGGAACGGAACCTTCCACGATCCCGCTCCGGGCGGCGTATTCGGTCAACGTTTCGCGCCCGATGCTCCCGGCGACGGTCTCGAAATACGCATTGCTCGAACGCAGCAGGGCATCACGAAGACGAAGTTCGCATATACCAGGAGCTATACGTTCTTCCCGGCAGGGAATCCGCGTGTCGGGCGTCAGCGCGCCGGTTTCGAGCCCGGCCCAGGTGATGACCAGTTTGAACACGGATGCCGGGCACGCCCGGCATGCCGCCAGTCCGGAAGCGCCGCCGATGATACGGGCCGGGCCGGTCGCGACCGATTCGAGAATGATGCCTCTTTTCAGTCCAGTCTTCGATCTCATGACCCCGGGAGTGGGGGAAACAGCCCCAGCAATCAGGCATCCGGCCAGCAGGAGCAGGGATGCAACACAACCGGGACCGCCATGAATATTCCGTTTCATCTTCTCTCCGCCGCATCGATCGCATTCTGAGGAACGCCGCCTCACGGGACAGGGGTGTCAAATTACACTATACTACCAGGCATGGTGATTTCCACGCTTCACTGGTGGCTCTCCTGGTTGCTGTTCTGGGCGTCGGCCATCCCTTCCGAAGACGGCGGCTTCGTGAACCGTCGCATCTGGTATTTCCCGAAAACGGCCTGCACAACCGACGGGGCCGGCTGGACTGCGCCATCAGAGCACAGCCGGCCCACTTCACGCCTCCTGCGGGTCGGCTCCGCGCACGGCCGCTGGTTTGAAGCCGTCGACAGCGGCGCATCGAAAGACAGCCTGAAGGTTCTGCTGATCGAACGAGAACAACCCGGCGGAATGCCTCTCGCGAGGAGGCTGACGCCTCCGCTGTTCAAGCTCTTCCTCGCCGATATCGATGGAAACGGCGCGGATGATCTGATCGCCGGCGTCGAACGGACCATTCGGGGCCGGACCTGGAAACGGGTGTATGTCTATGAAGCCCGGCGCCCCGATTTTCCGCCGCTCTGGCTCGGTTCACGCCTCTCGTTCGTCCTCGACGATTTCAGCGTCGTCACCGTTCGGGGCAGGCCGGGGCTGAGGGCCGCCGAGCGGCGGTACGGCAGAAGGGTGATCTCCGAGTATCTGTGGTATACTTTCGGCTTCAGAACAGTATCTTCAAGGGAGGACCCGACGCCATGAAGCGATCGTTCCTGCCGGCATTCCTGCTCGGCATCATCATGTGTCTCGCCACCTGCACCGGAGTTTCGGCCGCCGAAGAGGTGCTTTTCCGCAATTCGGGCGAAATCGCGGATCCGGTCTTCGCTCCTGACGGTTCCGCGATTGCTTTCACGCTGAACGCAGAAGGCAGGCGCTCCATCTGGCTGTATGAGTTTGCACACAAAGCCGCAAAGCAACTCGTCAGCGAGAAGGGAAACGCTGTCTCCCCGACGTTTTCCCCAGACGGGCAGACCCTGTATTACTGTTCCGATACGGCCGGAAACTATGATCTGAAAGCATTTTCCATCGTCTCGAGCAGCTCAAGGACCATCACGACGACTCCCGAAGATGAATTCCGGGTCGAATGCGCCCGCGCGCCGTTCGCCGCCAGCGACGACGACAAAAATATATATGATAAACTATTTTTTCTTCAGGGGAAGAGCGGCACTGGAAGTCTCTGTTCGATCCGTGCGGACGGACGACCGACACCCGGTCTCGTCGACTACCTGCGTGATCGATATGCCAAGGACACAGTCAAAGAGCGCATCCGCAAACAGGCGGACGGATCGATGGTGCTGACGCTCATTCCGGGCGCCTGGACCGAGATCGCTCTGAAAGGCGAACCCGACACGCTTTTCTTGGCTGGTCCCGAAGGGCTGTGCAGTGCCGTCTACTGCGACATGGATCAGCAACGCCAACAGATCGGAATCGAACTCACCCCCGTCAAAACGATCATGCATGAGGGCACGGCCGGGCTGCGAGACATCAGTTGGGCCCCTGATTTCGTCCACCTGTTCGTTTCCGGCCCGAAAAAGCCCGGCGTCTACGATATCAGGACCGGAACGACCGCACCATTCGGCCCGATGATTCGCAGATCGAGGATCGCCGCCGACCACCTGAAACGCCGGCTGGCATGGATCGAGGAACAAGGTGGTGAATACAGGCTGTGCATCGGTCTCGAGTCGCCCGATCCGCTCTGGTTCACCGGGAATATGAGCCATCCCCGAGTCGACCTGGCCACTCCCGCACTCGATCTGATCCGATCGCAGCGGTTCGTCGGCCGCCCCGCCACGTACCGGCAGTTTTTCGAAGTCTACGAGGGCAACCGGTATCACTGGCTCGACAGTTATATAACGGTAGATACGGCATGGTTCCTGTTCCACCTCTATTACGATTTCATTCTCAAGCAGCTCGAGAGAAGCGTCTTCCTGGACCGCATCACGGCGATCAACCGCGCGATGGCCGCCTCCGCCCGCAAGGCCGCAGGGAGCGCGTCAGGCGAGAACCAGGCTCAGATCGCGAAAATCCAGGGAGTCTTCGAGATCGCGGCCCTTCTGTCGAACGAGACGCTGGATGGCGCCCTGAAAGTTGCGAAGCAGCTTCCCGCATCGATCCGCGATTCCATCGCGGCCGATCTGAGAAGCATCTTCGCCGCGAACGGCCCTTCGGAATCGAAGGTTCTGGGCAGAAGCGTCGACTTCAGCCAGTTCAAGGTTCGCGGCCATTACGAGAAAGACCCGCGTCT
>JAGOCE010000161.1 GCA_017998915.1 Candidatus Ozemibacteraceae bacterium | reverse complement strand
ACAACGAGATGCTCGCCCAGGGCCGCCAGGAGGATGCCGCCAAGGTGGCTTCCGAAATGAACAAGGCCAAGGGTGAATACGAAGCTCTCAAGGCCAACGCCAACAAGTAATCCCGTTCTGATGAACCCCCGGGGGCAACCCCGGGGGTTTTTCTTTCGGCCAGTGCCGATGATACAATCGAACCATGAACATTCAACTCACACGCGCGACAATCCGTTCCTGGCGGCTCTCCGACGCCCCATCCCTTGCACACCACGCGAACAACCGCAAGGTCTGGCTCAATCTTCGCGACGGGTTTCCCCACCCACATACGCACGCCGACGCCGTCTCATATATCGAAATGGCCCTGGGGAAAAATCCGGAAACGCTCTTCGCGATCTGCGTCGACGACGAGGCTGTCGGAGGCATCGGGTTCACCGTGAGATCAGACGTGGAGCGGCTTTCAGCGGAACTCGGCTACTGGCTCGGCGAGCCTTTCTGGGGAAAGGGCATCGTGACGGAGGCTGTTTCCGCAATCACCAGGTATGCAATGCGGGAGTTCGGGCTCGTGCGAATCTATGCCATGCCATATATAACGAATCCTGCCTCCGCGAAAGTCCTCGAAAAAGCTGGCTACATGCTGGAAGGGAAAATGCGAAAAGCCGTCATCAAGGACGGAAAGATCATCGATCAGCTTCTCTATGCATTCGTCGCGGAATAGCCGCTACGCCGTCCTCATTCAGTAATTGTTCAGAACGTCGTTCGTGTTCCGCCAGCGGGGGTCGAGGGCGGCTTCGACGGCTTCACGGATGGCGATGAGCATGCTTTGATGGTGGATGACGGGCTCTTTCATGCCATCGGGGATCACCCCGATCTTCAGGTCGACGGAAACCTGGCCTTCGCTCAGGTCGGCAATGAGCAGCTCTTCGACCGATTCGCAAAGAAGCCGGGTCGTTCCGCTCGCGTCGGCCCGGGAGAGCTTCTTCCCGGCCTTCTGGTATGTGATCCGCTTCGATGAGGCGCCTTCAGGCACGAGCATCGTCCATCCGGTGCCCGACGGCTGGAACGAACGAAACACCACGGGCTTCTGGTTGCCGCCCGAACCGGTCATGTTCACCGTCGCGCGCGAGTTCGAAATATCGCGTTCGAGAGCCTTGAGGATGACTTCGGCCATGTCCTTGGCCGCGCCCTTGGCTGCGGCGAGCCCGGCCGCATGTCGGGATGCGAGAAGAACCTTGAACACACCGAAGATCAAAAGCACCGTGATGACGGCGGCGATGAGCAGTTCGATGAAGGTGAAGCCGCGATCGCGGTGCTGCCTGGTCATGGCTTCACGACGAGGAATATGATTTCCTCCCGCTGGACGGTCTCTTCGGAATTCGTCCATTTCACGACACCGCGAAACTCGAGAATGGTTTTTTTCGGTGTCGTGAAGCGAAGCTCGGGCTCGAGTTTGAAATCCTTGTATTTCACCTGGCTTTTCATGACATTGTCAATTTCCAGGTTTTTCAGATACTCGTCAGACAATTTCACGAACGTCTCACTGCCCGAGGGATTTTGGTCCGCCAGCTCCTTGAAGGACCTGCTCATCACTTCGGAACGAAACGAATCGAGAATCTTGCGGGCCATCGAGAGTTTCGTCGAGTCGATCTGCTTCGCGGCGCCAACCGAGATCGCGCGATAGATCGGAATGGCGGCAAGCATGAAGACAAGCGTGGCGATCAGCACCTCGAGCAGGGAAAGTCCTGTCTGGCCTTTTCCACGTGGTGTTCCGTCAGTTTCGCTTCGCATATTCGAACCTTGTCCAGCGTTTTCCAAGGCTGACAATATACCGCTCCGGGTCGTATTTGCCAACATCACGCTGGACCGATAAGGGAGAAACCCGGCAGGCGGCGCTGTTATAGAAAATCTCGACATCGTCGAACGTATTGCGCAAGAACTCGTTGGTGACGAGATTCCCGTCGATCACAAGATGATTCCCGGCCGCGTTCGAGGGGCAATAGTTCGAAAAGCAGGCTGCCTCGATCCGGGTGCAGGGGGAATCGACCATGAGCGCCCCGCGCCTGGCGATAAGGGAGAACACGGCATTTCCGACTCGCTCGACATTCGCGGAAATTTTGATGTTGTCTCTCACGACGACGATGCCCTTGCCCGAAACCTTCAGGTTCTCCGAGATCGTCAGGCCACCTTTGATGTATGTGACGCCGGAGCAGTCGAAACTTTCATCAGGGGCCATCCGGCCTCCGTCTTCGACGGGAATCTTCGTGTCATCCCAGAACTGGGCTTCGTTTTCATAGAAGTGGGTCGCCTTCTTCGCATACTGGAGGAGGCTGTATAAATTGGGTGGCATGCACTCCCACTCATCTGGGTTCCAGTAGTTGGGGTTGATGGGGTCCAACGCCGGCTTTCCAATAAAGCCGAAATCAGACTTTTTGTTACGGTAGGTAATATCGATTTCCGAGATGTCCTTCGGGTCGTCTTTCTGGCCGTGGGGCTGCACGTTGATCAGGATGTTGGCATATTTCGACTTGAGGGGAGCTTCCACCCGTAGCCCGAGGGGGTATTCAAAGTGGCCTTTTCCAAAGAGGAGGGTCGGGGCGCCCAATGCGTCGCATTCCTCGAGAATCGTGAGCATCGATATGACGCCCACTCGGTGGAGGTCCAGGTCGCTGTTACGTAAGACCGGGAAGTCTATCTCATGATCTCTGTCCGGATTGGTTGCCCGTGACGTCCATTGAAGCGTCGGAATCACTTTGAACGGCGGATGGCTCGAGGCGAATTTATCCGCTGCGAGGGCATTGAACTCGGTCAGCGTCGGCTCGCTGGTGGTACCCAGAAATGTATTGATCGACATTTCTTCGGTCGAGTTGATGCGAACCTGACCAGGCACCTGGCACGTGGAATCCGCCGCGGGCGTTTCGGCCTCCGGACCGTTCAGCCCCGTACACTTCTTGTAATCCCCCTCCGGTAGGTTGTGAACGCAAATCATCGCGGTGCCAGTGCACCAGTTTATCCCCTTCCTGATGTCCCCCCCCATATTCGGGTATTTGTCTGCATCCTGTTCGAACAGCAGGTTGGAATTCGCAACGAAGAATGAGTATTCGGGAGCGGGAGGTTGTATATCTGATACTTTAAATTCTTTATCGGCGACGAGGGTGCGTTTGATCACCGGTCCTCCCTGGCCCTGTGGCCGATATTCGACATCGGCCGTGAACCTGAGAATGCCGCCTTTCTCGACCACCTTGGGAGGTTTCGATGACCCGAACGCGGCCTTGTCGATCATGCCCTTGAGAACTCCTGGTACGGCATCGTACCCTTTCTGGATGCTGTCCCTGAAGATCGAGGCCTCCCATCGTATAGACTTGAGTTCATCATCCGTTGTGCCCTGCATCATCCAGCGTCGGATGGCGGCCAGACTGAATACAGGCTCATCTCCGATACTGACGAATGATTTCATTTTTAAGTTGAGGTCGATGGAGTCCGACTTATCGTAATCGACGAAAGGCACGACTTTCACTTTGACCCGATAGGAGAGGATATAGTTGTCAGATTTGCCGACTCGCACGAAGCGATCTTCGGCAAGGTCTTCTGCGATGGAGGGGGAAAGTTTGATCAGCTCTTCATCCTGGGCCTGAAAATTCGGAAGATTCACCTCGATTTCCAGCTTTCCGATGAGATCATCGACCAGACCGGCGTCATCCGGTACGTCATCGAAGTCGTCGAGGAATGCCGCAGTTTCGCCGTTTGTCGGCTTCGGCTTGATCGACACCCCTGGAACTTCATATCCCGGCTTCTTCGATGTGAATGCGGCCGCCGAGACGACCTCGCACTTCAAACCGAGCGTGACGTGGTCGGTGCCTCCCAACTCGGTGAGCATGCTCGTGATCGGCGCAAGAGCGGGTGTCGTCAGATCGAACGAAGGCATGGGGTGGGCGGCGTAAGGCGCTAGTTTCAGCGGAGAGTTCTGCCCCCCCGGATCACTCATCTTCCCGTTGATCTCGGCGGGATACCTGAAAAATGGATATATATTCCCGTCCATTTTATCGTTCATCTGTTCCTTCACGTAGCGGAGAAGCAGTTCAACAGATGATTCGGCCAGCGCCTCAGCCTTTTTTTCATTGCTCGCGAACCGGGTGAGATACCGTCTCGACGTGTTCGATTTGAAGAAGGCGATGACGACGACGAGCAGGACACTCACCACGCCGATCACGACGAGGTATGCGGAGCCTCGCCTCCCGGGCTGGCGGCTCGTCTCAGTTCTTGTTGTCATCGAAATATCCCTCATATTTCCTGATTCGCTGCTTCAGGTCGGCGACGCACGCCTCGCGGTCGGCTGAAGAAGTTGCGCCGAAGCTCTTCATGTCGCGCTCGACGATACGGTTGAAGGTCGCCTCGTCGTCCGCCGCGATCAGATGCTCGTTGAGATATTCGGCATACGCGAATGCATCACCAGACTTATTGAAGCCGATCACCGAAAGATCGTGGTCCCGCTGGAGCATCGCCTGCTGTTTGTACAGATTCCCATACAGCATCTTGTTCTTCAGTTTCGCTGCGGCCTGAAGCATGTAATCGTAGATGAAATGCTTCGAAACGGGTGATGCGTCGGGATCATCGAGAGCTTTTTCGAACGCTCGCAGGGCGCCCTGGTAATCTTTCGATTCGAGGAGCGTGACACCGGTATTCATATCGGGTAGTAACCGAAGCCGGTAGATTTCCCTGGTTTTCTCCGTGAGCGATGTATCCTCGAGTTTGCTGCGAAGCCATTTTTCGGAAGCCTGCGTCACCTCTCTGCGATGGGCACGGATCTCGGCTGCCATTTCCTCGAGCTGTGCCTTCGTGTCGGGAGTCAGTGTGACACTCGGCATCACGGGCGGGGCCGATGTCGTATCGAATGGCGTCGTTCCGCCGTTGCCGTGCGACTTCCCCACTGTCGTGAGATCGCCGGGGGAGCCTGAAGATGCAGGCTGGTTTGATCCCGTGTGGGGAGAGCCGGGGTGCGAGGTCGTTCCGATGGGGGTGGTCCCTTTGGTGGAAGGTCTCTTTTCGCCGGTTTCGCGCGTCGGCTTTTTCCCTGTTTCTAAACCTCGGTGGGCTCTCGAGGCATGGGACCTGAAAAAGAAGAACAACAGGGTGCAGAGGCAGATCGATATGACCAGCACCAGGATTGCAACCCGCTGATTATCCACTCGTCATTCCTCGCAGACAAAGATTGAGTCCACTCTTCAGACGAACGGGACACCGGGGCGGTTCATCCCGTCCTTTTCTCTGATGATAGCATAAGTCTGAATTGCGCTCCATCGCCCGTCTGATTTATCATGCATCCGTGCCCGCCACCGCGGCCAGGCTGCCGCGAGATTCCGTCGAAAGGACACCACGCATGATCAGCAAGAAAATGGCAAAAATCATCAACGAGCAGATCACCAAGGAGCTGTTTTCGGGGTATCTGTATCTCTCCATGGCTTCGTATTTCGAGGTCGAGAACCTTCCCGGCATCGCCAACTGGATGCGCATTCAGGCCCAGGAAGAAACCGCTCACGCGATGATCTTCTTCAACTACATGGCCGACCAGGGTGAGCGCGCCGTCATGGGTACCATCGCCGCCCCCGAAACCTCCTTCAAATCCCCCTTGGACGTTTTCGAAAAGACGCTTGCCCATGAGAAGACCGTCACCGCCTCGATCTACAAACTTCTCGACCAGGCCGTCGCCGATCACGACTACGCCACCCAGAACTTCCTCCAGTGGTTCGTCAAAGAGCAGGTCGAGGAAGAGAAGAACGCTGACACGCTCGTCGGCATGCTCAAGCGCATCGGGAAAAGCGAAGACGGCTTGTATATGCTCGACAAGGAGCTCGCGACCCGCGTGTTCGCCCTCCCCGCGCCCCTCGCCGGCGGAGCTGCATAAACCGGAAAATAAACCCCCACCAATAGAAGCAATGACGGACGGTGCGGCGACCGCTGCACCGTTTGTTTTTTTGCCCGGCATGCGCAATACGGTATCCCCCTTCTCGAGGAGGGCGGTATTGCATTGTGAAGAGGGTGAATGATATTCTCCACCATTCCCGTTCGCGGTTTCGCGGATGAACCAGACGAAAGAGGTACGGCATGCGACAGAAAGAGGATGGGCTGAATCTCGCCCCAACTCAGGCGACAGAAAAGCCCCGGGGATTTTTCGATCACATTTTCGCGACCAAATCCGTCACCGAGATCTCGGCGACGCTCGATGAAAATCCCCAAGGCACCGGACTTCGTCGCTCCCTCACCTCCTGGGACCTCACCCTGCTCGGCGTCGGCGCCATCATCGGCGCGGGAATTCTCTCGACACTCGGCACCGGCCTTGCCGGCGGCTTCGACTCTGCTTACGGCATCACTCGTCCGGCAGCCGGCCCGGCCCTCGTCATCAGCTTCATCCTTACGGCCGTTGCCTGCGGGTTCACCGCCCTCTGCTACGCCGAGATGGCATCGATGATTCCCGTTTCGGGATCGGCGTATACCTATGCCTATGCAACGATGGGCGAACTGTGCGCCTGGATCATCGGCTGGGACCTCCTGCTGGAGTATGCCGTCTCGAACGTCGCCATCGCGATCTCGTGGGGAGGATACGCGAACAACCTTCTCCATGGATTCGGATTGCACCTGCCGGCGTGGCTGACGATCGATCTTCGGACCATGCTGCTGCCCACCAAGGAATGGATAATCGCCCATCCCGGCTTTTCCTTCACCGATAAGCTCGCCCTCCTGCCCCAGTGCCTGAGCGGCGCCGTCAACGGGGCGGATGTATTTGTCAACTGGGCGGTCCTCAAGACCGCCCCGGTCATTGCGGGCATCCCGATCGGCATCAACCTGCTTCCGATGTGCATCACCTTCTTCATCACTCTGTTGTGCGTCTGGGGCATCAAGGAATCGGTGCGTCTGAACAACATCATGGTCGCAATCAAGGTCGGTCTCCTGCTCCTCGTCATTGCCGTCGGCGCGTTTTACGTGAACCCGGCAAACTACACCCCCTTCGCCCCGAACGGTTGGAGCGGCATCCAGGCAGGCGCCGCGATCATCTTCTTCGCGTTCATCGGCTTCGACTCTGTCAGCACGACCGCCGAGGAGTGCAAGGACCCGGGACAGGACCTCCCCCGCGGGATCATAGGCTCGTTGATCATATCGACAATAGTATACGTAGGAGTATGCATCGTCATCAGTGGCATGATGCCGTACTCGGCGTATCACGGCATCAGCGATCCCGTTGCGCACGCGTTTTCGAACATCGGCATGCACAAGGTCGCCGGCATCGTCTCGATCGGAGCCGTGGCGGCTCTGAGCGGCGCCCTGCTCGTCTACCAGCTCGGTCAGCCCCGCATCTTCATGGCCATGAGCCGCGACGGGCTGCTGCCCGAATGGTTCTCCCGCGTCAGCCCCCGGTTCGGAACGCCGGCGAACGCCACCTGGCTCACCGGCCTGCTCGTTCTTCTTCCCGCCGGTCTGCTGAACATCGACGAGGTGGTCGAGTTGACGAACATCGGCACGCTGTTCGCGTTCATCATCGTGGCGGTGGGCGTCATGATTCTCCGCGTCCGGGCGCCCGAGCATCCGCGCAGGTTCAAGGTTCCGATGGTCTGGGTGACCGCGCCGCTGGGCATCCTTTTCTGCACCTGGCTCGCCTGGGGTCTGCCCCATGCGACCTGGGTCCGGTTCTTCGTCTGGCTCGGTCTCGGCTTCATCATTTACTTCTTCTACGGCTACGGGCATGCCCGTCACCGGGCGGCGGAAGCCGCAAAGAAGCTGGCGGCGAACGTCTGAGGCAGCCATGAACGAAACGAAGTTCCCCGTTCAAAAGGACGTTCCGGGGGAGGCATTTTCTCCCGAAGCACGGGAGCTTCTCGCGAACATGCAGGGCAGCCGGTTCGAGCCGGCTGAACTGGCGGCTGCCGTCGAGCGGCTTCCCGCCGGTGAACGTCAGGCTGTCCTGACGGCCCTCTTCGACACCCTCAGGGAGCGGAACACCCTTCTCGAGGTGAATGACGAGCTCGGCAGGCAGCTCGAGCTCGGGCCGCTGATTCAGGCCATCGTCTTTCACATCACCGACATCCTCGAGGCCGACCGCAGTTCGCTCTTCCTGATCAACTGGAAGACGAACGAGCTGTGGTCGAAAGTGGCGCAGGGCATCGAGTTCTCGGAAATCCGCTTCCCGGTCACGGTCGGCCTTGCCGGGCTGGTCGCGCGGACCGGCGAGACGCTGAACATCGAGGACGTGTATCAGCACCCGTTGTTCAACCAGAGCATCGACAAGCAGACGGGGTACCGCACGAAAACCATGCTCTGCATGCCGATCTACAACCGCGAGCAGCTGATCATCGGCGTCGTGCAGGTCATCAACAAACGCAACGGCCTGTTCACCGACCGCGACATCGCCCGGCTGCGCGCCCTCGGCCGGATGCTCTCGCTCACCCTTGAAAATGCGATCCTCTACGACAGCGTGAAAACCTCACAGCGCAAGATCGAAGCTCTGCTCAACGTCGCGAACGCGCTCAGCAGCTCGCTCGAACTGCGCGACCTGATCCAGGTCATCATGGCGAAGGCCACGGAGCTTCTCGCCGCCGACCGGTCCACGCTGTTCCTCATCGACAAGGAGACGGACGAGCTCTGGT
>JAGOCE010000160.1 GCA_017998915.1 Candidatus Ozemibacteraceae bacterium | reverse complement strand
TCAACGCCCTTTACGCACTGTTTTCCCAGAAAAACCGAGTGAAACTGGAGAAACTCACGGCCAGTCCGACCCATTTCGTCGGCCTGCACGCCCTGGGCCTCGCGTCCCTCCTTCAGAACCGCGATGATGGTCTCAAACGGCTTCTCGAATCACTCGGAACGCAGTCCGTTGACGATGTGAAAGATATCGCGCATTATATATTGGAAATCGCGCGACCCGAGGATGTCGGAATGCTTCTCGACGCCAGGAAACGGCTTTCCGATACGGCCCGCACGGACGCGTTCTTCGAAATCATGCGGTTGTTCCTCGAAAAGCAGCGCGGCCCCTCGCTCGACAAGGCGCTGGCCGCCCTCTCCGAGACCGAGCGGAACGCGCTCGACGTCCTGGGAACGGGCGTTTTCGGGGCCAAAAGGCCGGCAGGCGACGGAGACTGACCGCATGCGACACTACAGACTGATTGCGCTTGTCGTGTCGCTCGGAACGGTTCTGCTCAGCTTCGGATGCGGAGGCGGCGTCGGCGACGATCCGTACGGCCAGACGTTCATCGGCTCGACCGGCGTCGTGTCGGGTCGCGTTCTCGATAACGGCCTGATCGCCTCCGGCAGAGTCGCGGCGGTTGCACCTACGGGACAACCGCTTTCCGGCGCATCCATCTGGATCGAGGAGTTGCCCGATCGCCGCACCGTTTCGTCATCCGACGGCAGGTTCACGATCGACAACCTCCCGGTCGGAACCACGTATCACCTGGTCGTGCGGCATGACGATACATCGAGAGGCATCTTCAGATCGCGTTCCGAAGGCATTGCCTTGAACGATCAACAGCGTGAACGCCAGCTCGATCTCGGAATCCGGCAGGCAGATCGCGCCGTCACGATGATCGTGCGTGATTCTGAAGGAAACCCGATGATTGGCGGCACCGTCACCTTCTGGGGAGAGACGCAGCGCGTCGATTCCCAGGGCCGCGTAACGGTGCAGATGCCGGCTGACACCTCGCTCGACATCCTCGCCGCCGCCCCCGGCAAAGACCCGGTTGCGATTCCGGTCACCTTCGAAGCCAATTCCCAGGAGGAAATCGCAATCGGTCTGCAGACGACGGGAAGCGTCAACAGACCGCCCCTCGTCCGTCTCGCCGCCGGAAGCTCCGTCCGGGTTGCGCGAAACGACGAACTTTCGCTGACCGCGACGGCATTCGATCCCGACGGCGACACGCTCTCATACCTCTGGGGAGGCACCGCGGGAGCATACGTTTCTTCAGGCACGGCGCAGACAACTGCCCGCTGGCGAGCTCCGGACTTCGACACGACGGCTTCCGTCTCGGTCGAAGTCGCCGATGGCCATGGAGGCCGTTCCCATGCCGTTCTCGGCGTGACCGTCGGCGCGGGTGGCACCAACCGGGCACCCGTGGCCTCGATTCTCGCCTCGGGCACCCGCATCGAGTATGCGACGGGCGTCCGGCTCACGGCCCAGGTCAGCGATCCCGACGGCGATGTCGTCACCTGCGTCTGGCGGACGGACCGCGGTTCCCTCCAGGCCTCGACCGGCACGACCACCGTCTGGACATCACCTTCGACATCCGGTGCCGCGACCATTTCGCTTGAAGCCGGCGATTCCCTGGGCGCATCGACGACGACTCGTCTGGTGATCACCGTTCTTGCGCCGAACTCGGCTCCGACCCTGGCCATTTCGGCCACCGGGACGAGTGTTCTTCCCACGGCGGGGGTGACGCTGACGGCTCAGGGAAGCGATATCGACGGTGATCCGCTTTCCTATGCCTGGTCGGCGAGCGGCGGCATGTTGTCTGCCGTGAGCGGGCCGTCCGTTCTCTGGCACGCTCCTGCAACGGAGGGCGTCGTCACGATCACGTGCCTTGCAAGCGATGGCCGGGGCGGCACAGCGGACGCCTCGTATGTCTTCAGCATCTCGTCGAGCCCGAACAATGTCCCGGCGATCTCGGTTTCCGCCTCGCGGCGGGTGACGGCCGAAGGCGTCAATGTCTCGGTCCTTGCCACGGGCTACGATGCCGACGGCGACTCGCTGACGTATCGATGGAAGGCGACGGGCGGCACATTTGCGGATATCACCTCCGCCCGGACGTCCTGGATTCCCGGCGTCGGTTCGCAGACCTACACCCTTTCGTGCGAAGCCAGAGACAGTCGGGGAAGTGCCGCCACGGCGACGATCGAGGTCCGCGTGATGGAAACCGCCTGCCTCGACGTCGGTGGGACGCAGCATTTTGGGCCCGCCGGCAGCGGCCGTGAGATTGCGCTGACGACGCCGTCCGGCCAGGGAAGATTCGGTGTGCTGGTCTACTCGCTCGATCGAACCGGCACGAACCACTCCTTCGATGTCAACGGCGGGGGAACGGTCCTTCCGGCTGTTTCCGGGGCTCCGGCGTTCTCCATCATCCGCCCGGGTTTTCCGGCGGGGCAGGCAGCGGTCGACGCAGTCATGCGCCGCAAGGCGTCCGAGAGCCCGTATCGCCTTTCCGGAACGAGCGGCATCAGACCCTCCCTTCGGGCCAGCGAGGCGAACGTTGGTGATACGCACACCTTCAAGGTGTATTCAACGTCGGGATACCAGGAGCGATCGGCTCGGTTGGCAGTCATCGGCACGAAATGCAAGGTGTTCATCGACCAGAACGAAGCCGGGGGCTACTCGCCCGCAGAAGTGACCGACGCGATGATGACCGAGTTTGCGAACGAGTTCGATTCGCAGATCTGGTCGTTCATCAATGACAACTACGGTTCTCCCTCGAACCTGGCCGATGACGACAAGGTGACGATTCTGTTCACGCCCATCGTGAACTCGATTGGCGCGGCCGGGTTCTTCGACCCGACAAATCTGATGACGGGCGATTCCCATTCGAATAATCGCGACATGTTCAATATGTGGATTTATGCGCCCAAGGACGGATACACCCTCGACTGGTGGAAAGAGGCGACGAGACTCACCCTGGTGCACGAGTTTCAGCACCTGGTCAATACCTGGACTCACATGCAGAAGCACATCGACGAAGAAGCCGTCTGGCTGAACGAGGGTCTGAGCGTCGGAGCTGAAGTGCGATACTCGAACGCCCGGGATGACCGCTTCGATGCATACTCCGAACGCCCCGAGCTGGTTCCGCTGACCGAGTGGCCGTATGATGCGACGGTTGCGAACTATGGTTGCGTCGGCCTGTTCGCGCATCATGTGTATGAGCGCTTCGGCGGCGCCGCGATCCGTTCCATGGTCCAATCAACCTCGAGTGGCACGGCAAACGTCGAGGCCCATTCCGGCGGAACGTCGTTCGACCAACTTTTCCGGGAGTGGGGAGTTGCGATGTACCGCAATAACAAGGGGCTAACCGGCATGGCGACGGACTACCGGCTGAATGTCGAACTGGACATGCTGAAAAAGACGCAGAAGAGTTTCGGAAACGGTTTCAGCGGAAGCGTCTACGGCACGGCCTGGCGGTTCATCGAGTACCTCCCGCCAGTCGGATACGCCGACCAGTTCACGACCATCAGGGTGTCCGATCCTGGAAGCGGAAATATAGCTTTTTCTATAGTTCGAATCCAGAACTAGCCCATTCCGACAACGCTGTCGCGCCCGCGAACGAGATATTCACGAGGTGTATGCAGTCGTGCATATCGGCTTTCGCAACCATTGATGCAGAATCACCCTCCATTCACCCTGAGCTTGTCGAAGGGGGAGCGGCGCTCCTGCTTCGACAGGCTCAGCGCGAACGGAGCACCATCGCGATGCGACGAAGCCATATACTTGCCCCGCAAGGTGTACGGCTACGTTGTGTGCGATGTGATCTTCTGATACAATTTTTTTAGGACTAGAAAAACAAGAACGATCCGCAGAAATGGTCCTGCGAGAATCCCCTTGGTTCGAGTGAAGAGAGTCATGGCCACCAAGGGATGAGAGGCTTCTGACGTTTGAAGAGCGACATACAGGACGTCCGGCTCGAGGCTGGCGGCTTTTCACGGCTGTTGTATGTCATAACCGTGCTCCTGTGGATCGCGCTCGGCTTTTCCCTGTTCCGTATTCGGGTCATCGGCCTCCAGCCGGTGATGGTCGTTCATGGACTCCTTGTCGTTTTTTCCACGGCTGCGTATATGCTTCGTGAGCGGCTGACGCCGGCGACAGCCTTTCGGGTCACCTTCCTTTCGGCATTGGTTCTGGTATGGGCTGCGTTGCTCCAATTCGGCCTTGCTTCCGCGACGATCTTGTTCCTTCCGGTGTATCCGATCATCACCCGCATCACCCGCGGATTGCATGCGTCATACGCCATTACTGGATTGATCACCGCGATGTTCGTCATCACCGCGGTCCTTTATTGCGGAGGGTTCGTCACTCCAGCTGTCGATCTAAACGTCATGATGACCACATGGCAGGCATGGGCGCTGACCTTGTCCGTGACCTTCAGTCTCATCATCATCTTCCTATATGTCTATGGGCCTGTGGAAGTCATTCTGAGCGAGCAACAGACGTGGTTTACGGCGGTCATCGACGGGGTAAAGGATGCGGTTCTCATTCTCGACGCCGAGTCGGGGACGATCATTGCGTGCAATGGCCGGACCGCTGAAATGCTGCATATCCGGACAAATCTCGCGAACCGTTCCTTCTCGGATCTCGGACCGCCCGAAAAAAAGGATGAGGTTCCCGCGCTGCTCTCGAGAGTCCGCGGGGGCGAAACACCGACTCTCGACTGGGACCTGAAAGACCGGGAAGATCGGCCCGTTCCGTGCGAGATCAGCATGCGCCAGACGCGCATTGGATCCCGGGACTGTATCGTAGCCGTGCTGAGAAATCTGACCGAGCGCCGGCAGGCTGAAGCGGCGCTCCAGGAAAAGGAACACACTTATCGACTTCTGTTCGAGAACATGACGTCGGGTGTCTCGTTTTTCGAGATCATGCTCGATGAAAAGGGGGTTCCCTGCAACTTCCGATATCTCGACGTCAATCCCGCATTCGAAAAAATCACGGGGTGGAAAGCGGCTGACGTCATCGGAAAAACAATCCTCGAGGTTGCCCCCCTGACGACAAAACCCTGGATCGATCTCTGTGGCAGGGTGGCCCTGACCGGGAAATCCGAGGCATACCAGGGGCGTTCCCCAGATCTGAATCTTTTCCTCGATATCTGGGTATACAGCACCGGGGGTGGGAGATTCGTCGTCCAGTTTTCCGACATAACCGAAAAAATGAAGATGCATGAAACCCTGCAGCGCACGCAGAAACTTGAGTCTCTTGGCCTGTTGGCCGGCGGTATCGCGCATGATTTCAACAATCTTCTCGGAGGCATCTACGGCGCCATCGAACTTGCCCGGCTCCATCTGGCCGAACAACATCCTGAGGAAGCGGCCGCGAAACTCGCCGATTCGCTTGCCACCTACAAGCGTGCCAAGGCACTGACGCACCAGTTGTTGACGTTCTCGAAAGGCGGGCAGCCGATCAGAAAGACCTGCCAGTTGGAACCTCTTCTGAAAAACTGCGGCAGATTCGCGCTCGCGGGATCAGCGGTCAACTGTGTGTTCAACATCTCCGAATCACTCTGGATGAGTGATATCGATGAAAATCAGATCGGCCAGGTCATTGAGAATCTTGTGATCAATGCCCAACAGGCAATGCCGGAAGGCGGCACGATCGATATCGGGGCATCGAACGTTGACCTCGAACCGGGAAAGGTTGCGATGCATCCGGAAGGGGGAAAATACATTCGAATTGTCGTGACGGACTCCGGAACGGGAATTCCGAACGAGATGCTTCCCCGGATTTTCGATCCATTCTTCACGACGAAGCAAAAGGGGCATGGCCTCGGACTAGCGACTGTCCACTCGATCGTCAACCGCCATCAAGGCTGGATCGAGGTCGAGTCGGAGCCGGGACGGGGGAGCTCTTTCACGATCTACCTCCCCGCGAGTGGCCATCAGGAAAAGGCCGCAGACACGCCGATCGTTCAGAACGCCGTGACCGCTGACGGGAGCGTTCTCTTTCTGGACGACGAGGAATTTCTGCATGCCATCGCGAACAAGATGTTCGCGTCGTTCGGCCTTTCATTCACGGGGGTGAAGGATGGGAAGGAAGCCGTCGCCGTCTTTCGGGAGTCGGTCGAGCATGGCCGGCCGTTCGACCTGGTCGTTCTCGATCTGACGATTTCGGGGGGTGCGGGAGGTCGCGAAATTATTCAGGAGCTTCGCGGAATACGATCTGAAACGGTGTTCATCGCATCGAGCGGATATTCTGTCGATCCGATCATGGCTGACCCGCCGGCTTTCGGATTTGACGGAGGGCTGCCGAAGCCCTACTCCCTCGATGACGTGAAGGCGCTGCTCGCACGTTTTCTGCCGAAGCAGGCCTGAGAACTGTGCTCGTCGAATCTTTCAGGGATTCGAGGGAGAGCATGTATACGATCTGATGGCCTCTGCAAGCGCTTCGACGAGCAAATTCCGGGAGCTGCTTGCTGTCATGAAGGCGACATCGACCGGATTGTCGAGATACCCGAGTTCCACGGTAACGACTGGAACGCGGCTGAAGATCGATCCTGTAAGCGCTCCCTGACGGGAACCGATGGCGGTCTGGCGATCGGTTCTCAGGGGATTCACCTGATACATTCCTTGAAGACGCTTTTCGAGGATGCTCTGGATGTGGATAGCCAAAAGTGCGCTTGCAGAGCAGATCTCCATAGGCGGCCCTTCGTCTGCGCCGAGTTTTCCCGGGTCGGAGGGATAATACAGGGTGAGCCCGTGGCCTCGTCCGCTGTCACAATGAATGCGCAGCATGAGAGACGCTGAGGCTTCGTTGGCGATCTCCGCACGACGGCGGTTGGTGACAAGCTCCGCATCGGATTGCTTGGTGAGAACCAGTTGGAATGAGTTGTTCTGGGACAAGGCGTCGCGCAAGGCAGTGGAAAATTCCCAGTTGAGGTCTACCTCTCTGATCCCTTGCTTCGTTCGAGCTCCGAGCCCATTTTCAGACGGATGTCCGGGATCAATAACAACTCGAACCGGAAGATCCTTGGAAAAGGACATCGAATAGCAAATAAATGATAATAAAAATATCAAAGTGATCGTATTAACATTTATTTTCATGAATGTCGTTTTTCTCCAGAATAGCGACTCCGCCAGGAATGGCGGGATGAGGCAATCGCGAAGAGAAGGGGGATAGGGCGGAAATTAATAAATTATTGATAATTAACAGCTTATATCGATTATGTTATCGATTATACGTCTAGAAGCTTGGCCGTCGCCGTAGGGATTCGGGTGTTTAACCATATTTTGATAATACGAGGGGTTTGTAAGGAGTTTATTCGCTTCGCTCCAGATCTTTTCCGTATCAGTGCCTACGAGGGTTAAGCATCCGGTTTCGAGACCTTCCGGGCGTTCTGTGTGATCGCGCAGAACCAGGACCGGCTTTTTCAGCGTTGGGGCTTCTTCCTGGACGCCGCCTGAATCGGAGAGGATGATCGTGGCGGCTGACATGGCGTGGATGAAATCGAGATATCCGAGCGGCGCGAGCAGGTGGATCCGGGGATGGTTGCCCAGTTGGCGTGCGACTTCCGCCCTGACGTTCGGATTCGGATGCACCGGGAAGATGAATCTGACATCCGGGAACTCGTCTGCGATCTGAAGAAACGCTTGGAAAACCCGGCGATGCGGCTCCCCAAAACTTTCTCGACGGTGCGTTGTTGCGAGGATGATGCGGCCGGGGGCGTTCAACAGGGGTTCCAGTTCCGGAGACGGGTTGTAGGGCATTTCGAGAGCCCACAGCAGGGCGTCGATGACCGTGTTGCCGGTGACGACGATTCGATCTTCCGGATAGCCTTCCGCCAAGAGGTTGCTTTTTGCGCGGGCGGTGGGCGGAAAATGAATGTCCGTCAGCGCGCCGGCAAGCCGACGGTTCATCTCCTCGGGATACGGGCTGAGTTTGTCGTGGGTGCGAAGTCCAGCCTCGACGTGGGCGACGTGGGTCTTCGTGTAATAGCCGGCGAGCGCTCCGAGGAAGGCGGTTGTCGTGTCGCCCTGAACCAGGATGGTGTTGAAGCGGCGTTCGCGCAGCACGGTATCGAGGCCTTCGAGAATTTTTGCCGAAACCGAGAACAGGGTCTGATTCGGCTGCATCACGGCAAGGTCGATGTCGGGGGCGATGCCGAAAAGATCGAACATCTCGGCGGCCATTTCCCGATGCTGGCCTGTGTGAAGCACGGTGGCTGTCACGCCGGGACGCGAACGGGCTTCCCGGATGACCGGGGCGAGTTTCACGACTTCGGGGCGGGTGCCGAGAACGAAAAGCAGGTTTTTTGATGGGTTCATGATCGCGTCATCCTTGCGCACGAGCCGCGGCGCAACGTGCGCGGTCATTCCGTGCCCGCCTCAGCGGGCTGGTTCGGGGGATTCTGAGTCGGTCGTTCCGGGCCAGGAGGTGGTTTCTGCCGGTTCGGTCGGGGTGGGCGCCGCCGGAGTCTCGGGCTTTGGCGGCTCAGAGCGAAGCGGCGGGAGTTCCTTCCCGTCAAGCAGGTCTTTCAGCTCGGCGCCGGAAATCGTTTCCCGTTGGAGAAGTATGAGGGAGATCCGTTCCAGATCGGCTTTCATCGAGGTGAGAATATCGCGGGACTTCTGATACGACGTGTCGATCAG
>JAGOCE010000159.1 GCA_017998915.1 Candidatus Ozemibacteraceae bacterium | reverse complement strand
ACAGAAATCAGAGTCGTTTTTCAGGCGAACTACCAATGGGTGCCGGTGGGGTGCGAACGAAATGCGGCATCTCAAAAGGGATTTCAATGGACAATTCCACGAGTCCCGCAAACGCACCGTCCTTATACCATGGTGCCTGATATATGAGCTTTTTGACGCCGGCTTTTTCGATGGTGTAGGCGTTCGTGACACGCTTTTCCATGATCTCGCGGATCTTTGCGCGGGCCTTCTCGGGATGGCAGTCATACAGGCTCTTCCCGACGAGCGAGGCCCCTCCATCCTTCGCGAACGTCCTGCATGCCTTCTCATTCATGCTGAGAATGACGCCATTCGCGTCGCACACCGTCACCGCCCCACCAAACTCTTTTACCCAATCCATGGTCTGCATGAAATATTCCTTGCGCTATTCACAAATTCATATTTTCTTGTCGTCGAAGATCCAGAGTCTGCCGGTTGTTGCTTCAAGAGACAGGACCGGACAATACGACGTATGACGCTCGCGATGGACTCCTTGTCCTGACTTCTGAGGCGAAAAAAACAATGATTCCCGAAGTGTCGGTCGGAGGATAGGTTCGAATGTCAGAGAAGTCCAGCGCTCGTCGAAAACGGAATGCCCATCGTGTCCATGCTGCCTGAGAATGTCGATGACTTCGAGGGGAAGAATCTCGTCGACCTTACAGTTCATGCATCATGCTGGGATGGCGATGGTTCGTTCTTTTTTTTCCATGACATACTTCCGGGTCGACAACGATATGATCACGCCAGTTCACGGCTTCCCCCTGATTGAACGAGCCTTGTGCATTCAAATCTATCATCCATCTTCTCGGTTCACAAGAAAGGAGAAAGGCCCGGGAGCGAGTCCCGGGCCTTTGGGGAAAAGCCTCTTACTTGCCGAAGTCGAAGGCGACGATGCGGCTGATGCAGGACTCGAGCTCGATGGCGCGCCAGGGGAAGAGGCCGATCCAGGTGCGCTTGTTCTTCAGCTTGTCGATGTCGCCGCCGAGGTTCTCGGCATGGATGATGCCCTTGGGGAACATCTTGAGGTGCATGACCTGGTAATACTCGTCATAGGGGAACATCTCGTCCCAGGCTTTGCCGAAATCCTTCTTCAGTTTCTTCTCGGCGGCTTCGAATGCCTTCGGGTGCCACTGACGGAGAATCGTGTTCATCGGGTGATCGGCCGAGCCGCAGTCGACGCCGATCCACTTGAACTTCATCTTGGCGCACCACTTGTGGAAATCGGGGTTCGGGCCCGGATGGCGGACCATGTAGCGGACCTCGTCGGCTTCCTTCTGATCCCAGCCGTAGCGGTGGTAGCCGGTGTTGATGATCAGGATGTCGCCCTTCTTGATCTCGGCGCGCTTCTCGAGCATCTCGGGAGAGTAGAGCGAATAGTCGCTGACGCAATCGGAGATGTCGACCACGACGCCTTCACCGCAGAAATCCTCGAGCGGCGTGTCGCCGATCGTGCGGCCGTTGGCGCAGAAGTGGATCTCGCCGTCGATGTGGGTGCCGACGTGGTTGCTGGTCTTGATGATCTGGCCATTCGCGCCCTGGCCCATGTGGGCGCCGGCGATGCGCTTGAAATACTGGACCTGCAGGGGCATGTAGCTCGGCCACGGCGGGGTGTGAATGCTGAGTCGCTGGGTCAGGTCATACATCTTGGGTGACTTCATATATCTTCCTTCACTCCTTTGAATTTGAGTTCGATATCCATTTCACCACAAACGCACGAAGACACAAAGGAAAAAAGATTATTTTATAAACGGCAATATCCTAATCCTCGTGCCCGTCGTGTCCGATCCGGCTTCCGTCACTGTGTCATAGGGGCGGTTCGCGAACCGCCCCTACGGTCGTATAACGGTTGCTTTGTGCCTTTATGTCTTCGTGGTGAATCAATCTCTGTGCCTCTGTGCCTCCGTGGTGTTCCTCAGGGGAGATACGCTTCCACGTAGGCTTCGAGGGCGTCTTCGAAACATTTCATCGGCGGATTCACCAAGCCGGCGCCGACCTGGCCAATGCCGGGCTGTTTATGCGCGATGCCGGTGTTGATCTGGGGTAGGATGCCGGTCTCGCACACCTTCAGCAGGTTGATGCCGGTCGGCGAGCCCCGAAAGTCGAGCGACGGGATCTGAAACGTCGTCGACTCGGCATCGGTGATCTCATACATCTTTTGCGTATAATTGAGCGCATCGCTCGCCGAGCCGCCGACGAACTTGACGATCGCAGGCGCCGCTGCCATCGAGAAGCCGCCGATGCCGCAGGTTTCAGTGATCGCGCTGTCGCCGATGTCGGGGTTGCAGTCCGCCTCGGAGAAGCCGGGGAACAAAAGGCCCTTCACCTGCTGAGCCGGGGCGGTGAACCAGCGGTCCTTCAGGCCGGCGACTCGGATTCCGAAGTCGGTGCCGTTGCGGCACATGACGGTCAGAATCGTCGATCCCTCGATCCACTCGGCCGACTGGAGTATCGCTTTCGCGGCGGGCATGCTCAGGTTCAGGAAAAAATGGTCGTTCCCGTTGATGAACTCGAGCACCCGCTTCTTGTCGGCCGCGGGAGCCTTCGTATCGAACAGGGCGGGGGCGAGTTCGCGGAACAGCAGCGAGGTGCCTGCACGGTTGCGGTTGTGCACCTCATCGCCCATCTGGAGCGCCTGAGCGATCAGGGTTTTGAGGTTGACCTCGCCCTTGATCTCCATCGTCTCGCGCAGAACCGGGCCGAGCACGTCGCGCATCCAGTTCAGCCGTGTGATGACCTCGTCCGAATAGGCGCCGAACCGCAGCACTTTTCCGAGCCCCTCGTTCAGGGTGCAGTAGGCGCGGTTCCCGTGCGTCTTGTTCTCGACGATCCAGACCGGCATGCTCGCCGTCGCGACGCCCGCCATCGGGCCGACGCCATTGTGCTCGTGCCACGGGGAAAACTCGATCTCGCCGCCGGCAGCGACCTTTTCGGCCTCGGCGGCCGTCTTCGCGAAGCCCTCGTAGATCAGCGCACCCATGACGGCGCCGCGCATCGGGCCGGACATGCGCGCCCAGGTGATGGGCGGGCCGGCATGCAGGATCATGTTCTTCTTCATGCCGGGAACGATATCTTTCGCTATCCCTATTCCCTTGATGACCGGAACGGCGCTCTGAATGCGGGAAATGGCTTCCTTGTTGGCTGCCTGTACGTTGATTTTCGTTGCCATCTTCGTTCTCCTCGCGTCAGGACTTCGCCTGGGTTTGATACTCGGCCTGCCACACCTTGATGCGGTCGAGCAGTTCGATCACCCGTTTGTTCCCGCCGGCCGGGGGGCGCCACTCGACGTGCGCGACCGGCACGCCCTGACGCTTCAAATCGTCGGCAAAGCTGGGGATGCCGACGTTGAACACTTTCACGTCCTCGTTGAACAGCGTTTTCAGGCTCGACATCGCTCTCAGGCTCCTTTCCCCGTCAGCGCCCGCTTCACGAAGCCGATCAGCGCGACGTTCGACGGAAACACCAGCACGCCCGCGTCTTCCAGCGTGCGCTTCTGCTTTTGCATGTTCTGCGGGTCATCCGCGGTTCCGCAGATGCAGGCCGCGTAGACTGGCTTCCGGCCCGATGTCCTGCGAGCCTTCTCGATGGCGGCAACCATCTCGCCGGCCATGTCCATGTGAGCTCCATAGCCGAGAACTACGTCGAACGCGATCAGACCGACGTCTGGATCGGCGGTTTCGATCCCGATGCGCTCCTGGCGGAGCGTGGGGTCGATCATCGGATGGGCCCGGCCCCGGGTGAACTCGTCGTCACCGAGATCGACGATCGTATGCTTCTCGCTCTTGTGGACGCTGTGGAGCATCTGGCAGCCCTTGACGGGGGTATTCGAATACAGGTCGGTGAGAACGGGGAGGAGCAGCCGCTGCGCTTCGTCGCATAGCGTGCCGCCGCTGTAGAGACCGCGCAGGTACGTTCCGGGAAGCCGGAGCCCTGTTGCCTTTGCGGCCGCATCGGCGTCGGTCATGGGAACGGCGACCGTCTTGCCGCTGGAAAGCTCGCAGGCCTTTTGCGCAGCTTCCTGCAGGTTGTGAGCGGGGGTGAAGCCTTCCTTCCGAATCGCTTCGGGGTCGGCGCCGATGAAATACACCACGAGCGGCTTTCGTATCTTTTTCAGCTCGGTGTACAACGGCCCGAGGACCGCCGGCGCCGGGGGCTTCGAGATCAGTACGATGACCTTCGTCGCGGGATCTTCGCCGAGCGCGTGGGCGGCCATGAGCGTCATCTTTCCACCGATCTTCTCGGAAAGGTCGCGTCCGCCGACGCCGATCGCCTGGGTAATTCCATAACCCATCGTATGTATCAGGCTGGTCGCTTCCTGCAGGCCGGTGCCGGAGGCTGCGACGAGGCCGATGTCGCCCTTGCGGACTGCATTCGAGAAGGCGAGCGGCACGCCGTTGATCAAGGCCGTTCCGCAGTCAGGGCCCATGACGAGCAGGTTCTTCTCGACGCCGAGGATCTTGAGTTTCAGCTCCTCCTCGACCGTGACGTTGTCGGAAAACAGCATCACGTGCCGGCCGGCGCGCAGGGCGATCTCGGCCTCGCGGGCCGCCCACTCGCCAGGAACCGAAATCACCACGACATTTGCGTCGGGAAGCTGCTTCGCGGCGGCTTCCTGCGTCGGTGGCACGAAGGCGGCGCCGGTGCCGGAGGCCTTCTTGCGGGTGGTGAGTAGCTTTTCGGCGGCGGCGAGCGCGGCGTCGGCCGTCGCGTTGTCGCCTGTCTGGACGCACATCAGCAGGTCGGCGGGGGTGATGCCGGCGAACACGTCGGAATACAGGCCCAGCCTCTTCAGACTGTCGATGTTGAAGTCGGTGCCCATGCCGACGACCGCATTCTCGACGCCCTGCAGTTTTTTCACCTCGTTGGTGATCTGCATGAGCGTGACCGAGTCGAAATAGGTTTCCTTCCGGATCACGTGACGGATCGTCATTCCATGCTCCTTGAACATATCGTCTCTTGCCGGGGCTCGAAGCCTGCGCAAAACCCGCGGGCCGGGGCGCCGGACACGCGCATGATACCCCTTTCGCCACCGATTGTCACCCGAACGGCTCGAGGCGCAAGACATCAGGTTTCACACCCGCTGATCCGGAAGGGTCGCGCAGCTCGCGAAGACGTTCGAAAGCACCTGCTGTGAACGTAGCAGGAGCGTTTGCCCTGACCCATACTGAATGGTTTTTCCTCGAATATTCATGTATACTTGGAGAGAGAGGGGAGGGGATCTTATGAAATTTCGGCTACCACTGCTGGCCTTGATGGTTACGTTCCTGTTGTATTCCCTTCCTGTCATGAGTCAGAGCGCCATCCTGGTCGACACTCGGCTGCTGGTGGCGGCCCATCCCCTGTTCCGGGATTTCGATCCCTCCACGCATCGGTTTCGTGGAACATCGTCGGAACCGATTCTCGGTGGATTCACAGCGATGAAGGCCCTCAGCGAGGAGATCACCCGGCTTCAGGCAGAGTTGAACAACTGGCCCAAGGCTCTGGCCCAGAAGCTGGCCAAGGTGCCTTCAGCGGATCGATTCGAAGCGGAGAAGGCCTTTCTGATCGAGAAAAAGGCCAAGGAAGAACAGCTTGAAACCATGATGGAACGGCTGTTCTTCGCTGTCCAGCTACCTGGACGCCCAGGTTGGACCCCAAACCATGCCATTTTCCCGCAGACCCGAGCCATCGCCAGGGATATGCAGACGGTCATCCGGACATTGCAACACCATTACCGGGTTCCTGCCGTCATCGACATCGCCTCCCTCTATCCCTACCCGCCGAAACATCCGATGATATCTCCCGATCTCGTCCAGAACGGCCATTTCCTCTTGTGGCACGGCAATTTCACTCATCCCGGGCTCCTTCCCTGGCTGCTCGAAGCCAAGCGATACTGGGCCGACCGGGAAACGGGATCCTCGATTGTGCCGTTCGGAGCCCGGGATGTGCGGCTCGAATCGATCAAACTCCTCGAGACCACCCATGGAAGGAGGGCCCGTTAATGGGTCTGCGTCCCTCTCTGCCCAACTCGTTCCTCATGATTGTCGCTCTTCTCGCCGCTTTTCTCGCACCAGCCAACGCGCAGCCACCCCAGCCTGCCCGGGCCGGTGGCTTGGCCACCGTCGACGTTCGAATCCTTCTCATGCTGCACCCGATGATGGCTACGTTCGATTACTCCAACGGACGCTTCTATCGTGATGAGTCCCTCAAGAAGAACTTCCAAGGGGTGGTCCAGCAGTTGCAAAAGTTGCAACAGGAATCTCGCAAGGCCCTGGCAACCATCGAAAGCAAGAAAAAGCGGCTCATGCAGACCCGGCTCGAGATCATGACCAAGCGTGAGGAGGCCCTCAACGACCTTTCATCAAAGGCAGCCAGCAGTTCCTACAACATCAGGGACAAAAGCAGGAAAATCTCCGAATTCGAACAACGATACGCCGCCCAGCTGCGCCAGAACACCGCCGACCTGGAGGCCCTTCGCACCGAGATGGTCAAGGCGCAGGATGCGGCCATAGCCCCATTGTATCTGACCACCGAGGAAGCGGAGAAGCGCCTGGCCTCGATCCGGGACGAGATCCATGGCCTCATCGCCCAGGCCGCGCGCGAAGGCGGCTACCACACGGTTGTCGACAACACGTTTGGCTTCACCACCCGGAAACGTGCCCACGACATTCCTCAGGTTCCTGCCCTGGACGAATCCGTCGACGTGGTATCCTCCTCGCTCTTCCATTCTTTCGTAAACATGGATATCAACCCGGCCGTCAAATCCGCTCTCCAAATGCCACCCAACACGACCACGGCCGAAGAACACATGGTTGCCGGCCGATCCATCGGCATGACGGACAACCTGAAGCAGTATCTCGAATTCCGCAATTATATGCCTGAAGCGGTGGCGGGCTTCGGCCCCGGGAAGTTCTTCCTCATCGGCGGAAACGACCTGACCCCCTGGGTTGCCCGCCAGCTCTTCACCAAATACCGGATTCCCATGACCCTCCAAAACTCCTTTATGGTCCTGATCCGCAACTTCCAGGATTTCGAACGGGCTGATTTCGAATCCGCGATGAAACTAAACCGCTGACCGGTCCCTAAAAGAAGCCCCCCCAAGGGAGGACATCCATGAAAACATTGGCACATGCCCTGATTCCGGTTCTTGTGTTCCTGGTGCTCTGGACCTCCCCGCTATCCGCCCTCCATGAGTTTTACGAACAGAACGGCGATTGTTATCTCATGGTGGGGGAAGGCGACTTGCGGGCGGTCTATGCCTTGAACAACCTGACCGGCGGCGGGGTGGCTTCCCTCTACGATCCGCTCGACGCTTACGGGATTACGGCCAGCCAGAAGTGGGACGTCGTCAACGACGTTCCCCTCAAAGAGTTATTCACCTTTGCCGGCGCCGACGCCGGGATGGCCTCGCTGACAGGGCTTGCTCCCCGCCGCGTCATGACGGAAGCCAGCACCAATGTCTACGACATCAATACCGTGCCGCCCTTCACCGTCCACCGTTTCCATGGAGCATCCAACCAGGGCCCCACCGGACGGGGAAACCACCCCTGGGGAACCATCAACAGCCTGTTTGGCGGAACGGATTATCCTTGCAGCGTCATTCCGACCGACGTGGCCACCATGCCGGGATACCAGTGGATTCCCTACGGAAGCTTCTATCACGCACGCGACGTCGTGGTCTGGAGCAACTGGACCTACGGCGGAGCCACCCGGGTCTCGGCTCCGCCAGAGGGGGAAAGCGGTTTCAACCCACAGACTTGGGGCGTCCCGGTCTGGACCACCAAGATGCCGCCCGGCCCCTGGGTCGTGTGCTGCAATGGCACCCGGCCGGCGAACGGGTATATCCGTGGCGGGTGGGTCCGCCGGATGCTCCGCGAAAACCTCTCCGGGAAATTCCGCAATCTCAAGTTGTATTCCTACGGAGTTGATTCGGGCGCTACCAATCCCACATATCAGCGCGATGTGGCAAACGTCCTGACGGAAATCACGGGAACGGTCGACAAGAATGGGGAGTGTTGCGACGGCTGCATCGCGCGTGTGGACGGTGAGACGATGCCTGGCGTGCCAAGCCCGGTCCTGGATTGCGTGTATTCCGCCCAGGTCGATCGCACGTATCTCTATCGCCGGGATTTCGGCTCCACCGCGTACACCCTGCTGGGACAAAATGCCGATGACCAGTTGATCGGTGACGGAAGTAACCTGACCTGTCAGTTTCTGGGCATCAGTTCGAAGAGCGCGACAGGCAACTTCACCTATCTCCTCGGCCTCGACCAGATCAATCAGTGGCTGGACGATGCCAACGCCCCGGAAGACATGCTTCTGACTGAACTGACCGACGTGGCCGTCTCCGACCAATGGTGGCAGACCGGCGGAATCGTCTATGCCTACGACAAGACAAAAAGGAAGGTCTACCAGTTCGTCCGGAACGAAATCGGTGGTGTCAATGGTATTCCTCGCCAAATCAACGTCTGGGACGGCGGAAGCCTGCCCGATGCGATCGGTGCGGACGGCTTCGGCAACCTGTATCTGATGAAAACCACCCTCGATCCGGTATCAACCGATTTTTCAGCCAACCAGGCCTATACCTCCTACTATCTGACCTCCATGGCAGGCGGCGTCGATATCTATCGGGCCCGATTCCGCCAAAAGGTATCCAAGGGAGTGGTCAAGCGTGATTATTACACCGGGGCGTTCTCCCAGGTTCCGGGAGAGGTAATCCTGGGCTACAACGAGTTCTATGGCGATTTCATCGCAGCCGACCCGGCAGACGCTTCAACGTGGGTCTGGTCCGGTCCGCAGG
>JAGOCE010000158.1 GCA_017998915.1 Candidatus Ozemibacteraceae bacterium | reverse complement strand
GGAATCCGCCGTTGCCGCGGGATGCCTTTGGGGAAAGAGTCTCTGGGAGGCAATCCGGACCTTTGACATCGCAGGCATCCCCTGGACGGCGCCCCGGCAGGGTATGTGGCCGGTCCTGTTCCGAGAGCAGGCGATCGATCTGTTGTTCGAAGAAGGAATATTCCTTCCCGCCTCCGATTTCATCATTCTCGAACGCGGGTATTTCACTCCCACCGAAGGTCGGGAGTCCTTCGAACGGGTTCTCGCCTGGCTGGAGTGGAACGGCCCCCGCCCTTTGCGAATCAATTTCTGGAAAGCGCTCGACGGCTGGGAATTCACCCTGGTGTTCCCCGAGAAGGAAAACCGGCAAGCGCTTCATGCTTGCGCATCGTCCGCCCTGAAATCATTCTCAAAGATATATACATTTATATATAATGGCAGCGGCTCCTGCTTCTTGAAGTTGAAACTGCCGGTTGAGGCGCGCCTGCATTTTCTCTGGAGCCCGGCCGGAGGGCTGCGCATTGTCTCCTTCCCCCGCGGTTACGTTTGGTCTGAACCGACTCCCTGAGCCTGCCGCGGCACCAGAAAACGACGTTTCCGACAGAAAGAAACACCGGGCGGGGCCAGATCGGCCCCGCCCGGTGCGGGCGAACGGGAGGATTACTTCTTTTCGGGCATCGGGATCGAGGCCAGGGACTTGTAGAGGTGGAACCGGAGGGCGACATCCTTCTGCGAGGCCTCGATGAGGGCCTTCGAGGCTTCGGGCTTGGCGCTCTTGAGGGAGCGGAAGCGGTTCTCGCCGTAGACGTAGTCGGCCAGCGGCAGGGTCGGATCCTTGGAGTCGATCTGCAGCGGGTTCTTGCCTTCGAGGATCAGGTTCGGGTTGAACCGGATCAGCGGCCAGTGGCCGGCTTCGACGGCCTTCTTCTGCTCGCCGAGGCCCTTGCTCATGTCGATGCCGTGGGCGATGCAGTGCGAGTAGCACAGGATCAGCGCCGGGCCGTCGTAGGCCTCGGCCTCGGAGATCGCCTTGAGGGCCTGGGCCTGGTTGGCGCCGAGCGCGATCTTCGCGACGTAGATGTTGCCGTAGGACATGGCGATCATCGCGAGATCCTTCTTGGGCAGCGGCTTGCCGCCGGCGGCGAACTTCGCGACCGCGCCCTTGGGCGTGGACTTGCTCATCTGGCCGCCGGTGTTCGAATACACTTCGGTGTCGAGCACGAGGATCTTGACGTTGCGGCCGGAGGCCAGCACGTGGTCGAGACCGCCGTAGCCGATGTCATAGGCCCAGCCGTCGCCACCGACGATCCAGACGGAGCGCTTGACCAGGTAGTCGGCCAGTTCCAGCAGCCGCTTGCAGTCGGCGCCGGTGCATGCCTTCAGGCTTTCCTTCATCTTCGCGACGTTGACTCGCTGCTGCTCGATGCCCGCCTGCGTCGACTGGTCGGCCTTCTTCACGGTCTCGAACACCGAGGTGTCCTTGCAGGAGGAACAGCCGCCCGCGATCATCTTGTCGACGAGCTCGAGAGCCTCTTCGCGCATCTTGTCGACCGCGACGCGCATGCCCATGCCGAACTCGGCGTTGTCCTCGAACAGGCTGTTCGCCCAGGCCGGGCCGCGGCCGTCGGCGCGGGTGCAGTAGGGAGTCGTCGGCATGTTGCCGCCGTAGATCGAGCTGCAGCCCGTGGCGTTCGCGATCATCAGGTGGTCGCCGTAGAGCTGGGTGAGAAGCTTGATGTAGGCCGTCTCGCCGCAGCCGGCGCAGGCGCCAGAGAACTCGAACAGGGGCTTGGAGAACTGGGAACCCTTGATCGTGGCGGGATTGGCGACGGTCAGATCGGGATCCGGGATGCCGAGGAAGTGCTTGAAGTTGGCCGCTTCAGCCTCGCGAATGGGCGACTGCGGAACCATATTGATCGCTTTGGTTTCCAGCTTCTGGCCGGCGGCGTCCTTCTGGTGAGCCGGGCAGATGTAGACGCAGGTGGCGCAGCCCGTGCAGTCCTCGGGGGCAACCTGGACCGTGAACTTCATGTCCTTGATGCCCTTCGCGTCGACGGCCTTGAAGGTCTTCGGGGCGTTGGCGAGATGCTTCGCGTCATAGGCCTTCACGCGGATCGCGGCGTGGGGGCACACGAGCGAGCACATGCCGCACTGGATGCAGGTCTTTTCGTCCCAGGCGGGAATATAGTTCGTGATATTCCGCTTTTCCCACTGGGTGGTGGCCGTTGGGAAGACGCCGTCGACGGGCATCTTCGAGACCGGCAGGTCGTCGCCCTTGCCGATCATCATCGGGGCCAGGGTTTCCTGCACGAACTTCGGGGCTTCGGCGGAAACGGCCGGCGCGCGCTTGATCTTGCTCGTCGCCGTGGCGGGGATCTTCACTTCGTGCAGGTTCTCGATGGCGCGGTCGACGGCGGCGCAGTTCATCGTCACGACCGCTTCGCCCTTCTTGCCGTAGGTCTTCTTGACCGCGTCCTTGATCGCCTTCGTGTAGACGTCGCGGGGCAGGATCTTGCTGATCTCGAAGAAGCAGGTCTGCATCAGGATGTTGATGCGATTGCCGAGACCGATCGCCTCGGCGTGCTTGCATGCGTCGATGACGTAGAACTTCGCCTTCTTCTCGATCAACTGCTGCTGGAGCTCGATCGGGAGATGATCCCAGACCTTGTCGGCCGGATACGCGGTCTCGAGCAGGAAGGTGCCGCCGGTCTTCAGGTCGGCCAGAAGATCGAGCTTCTCGAGGAAGCTGAACAGGTGGCAGGCGATGAAGTCGGCCTGGGTGATCAGGTAGGGGCAGCGCAGTGGCTTCTTCCCGAAGCGCAGGTGCGACGTGGTGACGCTGCCGGACTTCTTCGAGTCGTAGACGAAATACGCCTGGGCGTAGTTGTCGGTCTCGTGGCCGATGATCTTGATCGAATCCTTGTTCGCACCGACGGTGCCGTCGGAGCCGAGGCCGTAGAACTTGGCCGCGTAGGTCGAGGGGTCGCTGGTCTCGACGACCGGACCGACCGGGATGCTGGTGTGCGTCACGTCGTCGTTGATGCCGACGGTGAAGTGGTTCTTCGGCTCGGCCTGCTTGAGGTTGTCGAAGATGGCCACGCACTGCGCCGGGGTGAAGTCCTTCGAGCCCAGGCCGTAGCGGCCGCCGACGACCTTCGGCCAGCTCTTGAACGGGGCGATTTTGCGCTCGAGCGCTTCGCCGATGCCGTTGCGGATGTCGAGATACAGAGGCTCGCCGTTGGCGCCGGGTTCCTTCGTGCGATCCATGACGGCGATCGCCTTCACGGTGGCGGGAAGGGCCTTGACCAGATGCTCGACCGAGAACGGCCGGTACAGGCGAACCTTCACGAGACCCACCTTCTCGCCCTTGGCGACCATGTGCTCGACGACCTCGTGCATCGTGTCGCCGCCGCTGCCCATGATGCAGACGACGCGCTCGGCGTCAGGGGCGCCGACGTAGTCGAACAGCTTGTAGGCGCGGCCGGTGATCTTGGCGAACTTGTCCATCGTCTTCTGCACGATGGCGGGGGTCTTGTCGTAGAACGCGTTCACGGTCTCGCGGCCCTGGAAATACACATCGGGGTTCTGCGCGGTACCACGGATGAATGGCTTGTCGGGGTTGAGACCGCGCTTGCGGTGCTCGTCGACCAGCTTGTCGTCGATCATTTCGCGGATCTGGGCGTGCGAGATGATGTCGACCGTGTTGACCTCGTGCGAGGTGCGGAACCCGTCGAAGAAGTGAATGAAGGGAATCCGGCTCTCGAGCGTCGCTGCCTGCGCGATCAGCGACATATCCATCGCTTCCTGCACCGAGCCGCCGCCCATGATGGCGTAGCCGGTCGAGCGGACCGACATGATGTCGCTGTGGTCGCCGAAGATCGACAGGCCCTGGCAGGCCAGCGAGCGGGCGGCGACGTGGATCACGGACGAGGTGAGCTCGCCGGCGATCTTGTACATGTTCGGGATCATCAGCAGCAGACCCTGCGACGCGGTGAACGTCGTGGTCAGGGCGCCGGACGTCAGCGAACCGTGAACGGCACCCGCGGCGCCGCCCTCAGACTGCATCTCCACGACGGTCGGAACGGTACCCCAGATGTTCTTCTCGCCCTTCGCGCTCATCTCATCGGCGACTTCGCCCATGTTGGAGCTCGGCGTGATCGGGTAGATCGCGATGACCTCGTTCGTCGCGTGGGCGACATAGGCCACGGCCGTATTGCCGTCCATCATGTCGTGCTTGTAATTCGTCTTGGCCTCAGACACGGTGTCCCTCCTGAATGTGTTGTCGCGGGGATGTACCCCCACGTTCCTGAAACGGGTGAATGATAGGCCGAGGCCGGTCAGAAGTCAACCCGGCGACCGGCATGGCATCCGCATGAACGTTTGAAAATCCCCTGCCGGCGTGAAAAATAAAAAATTCACAAATCAGCCGCGCGTTGGTTCGACGGATGCGCCGTTATTCCTGAGACGCCTTGGGAAGCGGCTGAACAATACTGCAATGTTCACCCGGTACGCCTTCCGGACAGGCCAGAAGCCGCTGTTGAAGTATCGACAAATCCGTCCGGAACATCGTCGCCCAGTCACGGTTTCTATTCGATACCGCGGTCTCGACGCGAGGCTTGATCGGTTTGCCGATCAGCATCCGGAGAGGCCGGACTCGCGGCAGAAAACAACCCGGGGGCAGCACCCGGTCACACCCGTCCGTTGCAACCGGAACGAACGCGCATCCGGTGAGACGGCAGAGCATTGCCGCAATGCCGAATTCGGCGGCAGGCTTGTTCGAAGACGCGAAATCGGAAGGAACGAACAGGGCGATCCGGCCGCCGGACTGCAGCACGTTCAGGGCCGCTCGTATCCAGCTCAGCCAGCCGCCGTTGCGTCGCGGCAGGTCGAGAAACCCGAGACGCGAAGCCAGGGCGCGGAGAATGGGCTTTTTCCAGATGGAGAGACTGACGACGGCCTGGAAGGGGCGGGGATAATACGCCGTCAACAGTGCCTGGGCGATGAGCTCACTTCCGTGAATGAGAATCACGGCCGGTCCGGACTCCGCGGCGGCATGCGCATAACCGCCGAACCGGACCGTCAGGTCGAACGCGGCGAGCAGGCCCCGGAAGGAACGTCTGGCGCGTCTGAAGTGGTCGATGAATTCCATCTGGGCAAGATCTCGTCGATCTTGTCTCAGCTTCGCCGGTCGGGAATGCGGCCGTATACGCGGTTTACGTCATACCGGTTCATGAGCTCCGAAATGACGATCGCATTGATGAGCTGTTGCCGCGACCAGCGCCTCGCGGGCCGGCGGGTGGTGACGGTCGTGGTCGAGGCGGTGCGGGCGATGGCAAAGCCGTCGCGCTCGTAACTCCCGCGTCCGGTCAGCGACGGCGCCTCGTCGAGACACGGCCCTTCATCGCTCTCGGCGCTGCCGAAATGTGACGACACGGGTGGAAGCGGCGGAAGCGCGCGGCCGCTCTGATCGAAGGCAGCGCGGCCTTTGCCCTGGCCCCGCTTTTTCTCCTTCTTGTCAAAGCGCTTCTGCCTCGCGGGCTGGGGCTGAACTTTCTGAGGGGTTCCGAACACCTCGCTCGGGGCCGGTGTCCGTTCGAGGGAAACGACGTCGTCATCGAAGCCGCCCGACAAAGGTCGCTGCTGAGACGATTTCTGGGCCTTTTCCTGCTGCTTGAAGAAGTCATCGATTGCCGTGAGGTCGCCGAACTCGGCGTCGGAACTGCCGCTCGACTTGTTCTTGCTCATTTCCGACCAGACCGAGGCGACGACGATCACCAGGAAGATGACGACCTGGAAAAACGCTTCCACGTTTCAGCGCTCTCCGCTTACTTGTTGGGGATGACCGGCACGTCGACCATCTGCGAGAAGGACTTTCGCATCTCGGTGTCGGAGTTGATATTCTTCAGAGTATAATAATCGAGAATACCGATGTTGCCGTCAGACAGCGCCGATGCGACGGCCTGTGGAACCTGCGCCTCGGACTCGACGAGCTTCGCGCGCATCTCCTGCTCGAGGGCGCGCATTTCCTGCTCCTTGGCCTCGGCGATGGCGCGGCGTTCGGCGGCCTTTGCCTGGGCGATCTTCATGTCGGCCTCGGCCTGGTCGATCTGGAGCTTGGCGCCGATGTTGCTGCCGATGTCGACGTCGGCGATGTCGATCGAAAGGATCTCGAATGCGGTCTTCGCGTCGAGGCCTTTGTCCTGGACCGTCTTGGAGATGCGGTCGGGGTTCTCGAGGATTTCCTTGTGCGACTCAGCCGAGCCGATCGTGGTGACGATGCCTTCGCCGACGCGGGCCAGGATCGTCTCTTCGGTGGCGCCGCCGATCAGCTTGTTGATGTCGGTTTTCACGGTGATGCGGGCGATGGCCTTGACCTGGATGCCGTTCTTCGCCATGGCCGAGACTTCGGGGGTCGTGATGACCTTCGGTTTCACGCAGTTGCGGACGGCGTCGAGCACGTCACGGCCGGCCAGATCGATCGCCGTGGCCTGTTTGAAGTTCAGCGGAATGCCGGCGCGTTGCGCCGAAATGAGGGCTGAAACGACTTTCTGGACGTTGCCGCCGGCGAGGTAGTGCGATTCGAGCGCTTGCAGGGCCACGTCGAGACCGCCCTTGAACGCCGTGATGGCTGGGTTGATGATCTGATACGGAGAGACGCCGCGAAGCCGCATGCCGATCAGGTCGAACAGGCCGACCGGGACGCCCGACGCGAGAGCGCTGACCCAGAGTCCGACCGGAACGAAATAGGTGAGAACGAAGAAACCGATCAGACCACCGATGATGATCAATACGACGAAGCCTTCCACGGAACGCCTCCTTCAGATCGACGCACGAATTTTCACGCTGCCCGGCATGTACCGGCCCATTTTATTCTATAATCCGGGAAACCCCGATCAAAGTCAAGAACAAGGTGACCCCACGACCCATGCGCGTTCCGAAACTCGAGCGATACAGGCAGCTTGCCGCATTTCCCAATTTATTCGAACCCCCGATACGGGAACTGCTGGAAACCCCGTTCGAACGTGCCGGGAAGTGGAACGACGCGTTTTTTCGACGACCGGCGCCGCTGATTCTTGAAATGGGCTGCGGCTGGGGCGATTTCTCGCTCGGTCTCGCCAGGATCTATCCCGCCTTCAATGTGCTCGGTCTGGACGTCAAGGGCGGCAGGATTTGGCATGGCGCCAGGTCGGCACTGGAAGAAAAACTGAACAATGTCGGATTCATCCGGGTCGAGGGCGAACTGCTGGAGAAGTTGTTTGCGCCGGGAGAACTCGATGAAATTTGGGTTACGTTTCCCACTCCCTACCTGCGGAAACCCGGAAAAATGCTGATTGCACCGACATTTCTTGCTCGATACCGAACTCTTCTCGCCCGAAACGGAAAATTGAATCTGTTGACGGATGTTGAGCCGATTGCCGAATATGCACGTCTGATCTGGCCTCTCTGCGGATTCGAGATCCGCGAAGACACCGACTGGGAAGGCTTGTGCCAACGGAACGAGGCGTTCAGCCAGGAAAAGGTTTGTACGAGATTTCAGGCCCGGGCAATCGAACGAAACAAGCGTGTTCGCTCTCTTTTGGCCGTGCCACTTCCCGGCGTCGTGAAGCCCATTTCACCGGAAATCCTTCGGATGCCTTGGGGAAAATGACGCTCTGACCGGTTAGCGTTCCTTCTTTTTCGGAAGGGACCTGCAATACTCCAGGACGTCACGCCCCGAGAGGTCGATCGCCGCCGCCTGACTGAAATTCAACGAGCTTCCGGCCTCCTTTGCCATCAGAAGAGCCCGAACGACCCTCGCCGGATTGCCGCCTGCCAAGTGATGAGCTTCCAGCTCATTCATGCTGATGGGAATGCCCCCGCGGGAGGCTGCAATCGCGGATCCTACGATCAGGTGCGGCGGCACGTTCCGCAATCGCATGCCGATCAAGCTGAACGGGTCGAGTTCGAGTCCTGTCCAGCGGGCCCGGATCAGCAGGATGACCGGCACGACCCAGTTGACGACAAGGACAAGGATCAGAAAGCCAATCAGGGGGAGATACGCGGAAAAGTCCACTGAAAGCCCTCGTCAGGCGTTGCCTGGGGGAGGAGGTTCGATCATTGCCACGATGAGCGCCCCTTCTTTCACGCGCAGAACTTTGATTTTGCTCTGGCGCGGAACGAACTCGCCGTCCGACAGCACGTCCATGCGCTCGTCGCCGATGCGGGCGATGCCTGAAGGGCGAAGGTCGCTCGTGGCGACGCCTTCCATGCCGACGAATCGTTCGAGGTCGCGGATCGCCGTGAATCCGTCCTCGACGGAGATCTTCGCGTTCAGGACGAACTTTTTCCCGATGCTGGTATGTGGGAAGATATAAATCGCCCAGAGAACCAAGCCCACGAGGGCCGCCATCGAACCGAACGAGTACAGGACGGCCAGCCGGATGTCGAGTTTCCAGAAGGCGAGGCCGAGGCCGGCAAAAATCGCGATGATGCCCGTGACGCCGGTGATTCCGAAACCGGGAATCAGCGCCACTTCGATGAACAGCAGGAGCAGACCGCCGATCAGCATGGCTAGCACGACCATGCTGTAGGAGACGGCCCCCGGTTCACCCGGAGCGGGCGTTTCCGCTGGCTTTCCCGTTCCGGCCGGTTCATCCGAGGTGCCGGTCGGAGCGGCTTCGGGCTGCCTGCCGGAATCGGTCGTGCCCGATGAAAGCCGCGGAAGGAGCTCTTCGCCGGACATTTCCTGCGCCATGACTGCCGGAGTCGCGAAAAAGCAGGCCAGCAGAAGCAAAAACGAGAAGACAGGCAGCATGTTCCGCATGAGGAGGTTCCTTATCCCTTTACTTCCCGGACGACGATCTTCGTGCCCTCGACGGCGATGACCGTG
>JAGOCE010000157.1 GCA_017998915.1 Candidatus Ozemibacteraceae bacterium | reverse complement strand
CAGCGAGGTCGCGAGGGCGATCAGCATCGTGGCCGCGAGAGGGCCGAACATCCGGCCCTCCATGCCTTCGAGCGTCAGAAGCGGCACCAGGACGATGACGATGATGAAGATCGAGAAGATCGTCGGCCGCGCGACCTCTGATATAGCTGTTACTATAGCTTCGATTCTCGATTCGCCGGCATGCCTGTGCGAGAGATGACGCCGGGCGTTCTCCGCGACGACGACCGTGGCGTCGACGACCATGCCGACCGAGAAAGCCAGCCCGCCGAGGCTCATGAGATTCGCCGTCATGCCCCACCAGCGCATCACGAGAAAGCTCGCGAGGAACGTGAACGGCAGCGAGAGAACGACCAGAAGCGCGGTCCGCAGTTCCGCCAGAAACAGGAACAGGACCAGGATGACGCACAGGCCTCCTTCGAGAGTCGCGTCGACGACGGTCGCGATGCAGGCCTCGATGAGGGAGGTCCGGTCGTAGAACACGTCGAGCTCGACCCCCTTGGGCAGGGCATGCCTGATGCCGGGGATCGCGGCCTTCACGCGATCGACGACGTCGCGGGCGTTCGCATCCTTGAGCATGATGACCATGCCTGCGACCGCCTCGCCCTTGCCGTCTCGTGTCACCGCGCCCTGCCGTTCGGCATGGGCGGGCTCGATCGAGGCCACGTCGCGCAGCCGCACGGCGACCCCGTCACTCGCCTTCAGGACGATCTCGCCGAGCTCCTCGGGGGAGCGGACCAGGCCGATGGAGCGGATGTACGTCTGCTCCCAGCCCTTGACGATGAACTGGCCGCCGGCGTTCGCGTTGTTGCGCTCGATCGTGTCGAGAATGTCGCGCATCGACAGCCGATACTTGATGAGCCGTTCGGGACGGACGAGGACGTGGTACTCCTTCATGAAGCCGCCGAAACTGTTGACTTCGGTGACGCCGGGAATCGGCCGCAGAGCCGGTGCGACGAGCCAGTCTTGGAGGCTGCGGAGCTCGGTCGCCGACAGGCCGCCGCCCGCGAGCGTATACTGGAAAATCTCGCCCAGCCCCGTGCTGATGGGGGCGAGCTCCGGCTCAACGCCGGGCGGAAGGTTCCCGCGCGCCTCCTCGAGCCGCTCGAGGACCATCTGGCGCGCGAAGTAGATGTCGGTGCCATCCTCGAAGATCACGACGACCTGGGAAAGGCCGTTCTTCGACAGCGACCGCACCTGCATGACGTGCGGCACGCCACCCATCTTCTGTTCGATGGGGTAGGTGAGGCGCTGTTCGACGTCGGCCGCCGTCAGGCCGTCAGCCTGCGTCAGGACCATCACCTGAACGTTCGTGACGTCGGGAAACGCGTCGATCGGAAGCTTCTGCCACGCGGCGAGGCCCGCGAGAACGAGGCCTGCCGAGATCAGCAGGACGAAAAAACGGTGCGTGAGAATGATGCGGAGAAGGGATTGCATATCGGTCCTTTCTCCTCAATCGGCGCAGCCGGCGCCCATTTTCTCGCGCAGGACATCGGATTTCAGGAGAAAGGCACCCGAAACGGCAACTTCATCGCCTTCCTGGAGACCGGTTTCGATCACGATCCGCTCGCCGATGCGGCGGCCCGGGATAATGTCGCGCTTCACGAAAAGATCGGCGCCATGCCGGACGAAGACGAACGACTCGCCCTCGTTTTCGACCACGGCGGAAACCGGAAGGGTCGGCTTCGTTTCCGGCTTTCCGATGAACAGGCGGGCTTTCACGAAGACGCCCGGGCGCAGCAGTTCACGGTGGTTCTCGACGTTGAGACGGATGGGAAGCGTTCGCGTATCGCGGCAGATCTGCGTGTCGAGGCTGACGAGTTCGGCGGGAAAGCTCGTACCGGAAGCCGTGTCGGCGGTCACTTCCGCGTAGACCGGCCCGCCGTGAAGCGCTTCGGCGACAACGGCGATATCGCGTTCATGAAGTTCGACGACGGCCCAGAGGTGCTTCAGATCGGCGATCGTCAGCAGCTTGCGATCGGGGGCGATCATGTCGCCGACCAGACCGTCGCGCTGGGAAACGCGGCCGTCGATGGGGCTCCGCAGGACCATTTCACCCCGGCAGGCGGCGGAGTCGGGCTTCTTCGCCAGCCTTCCAATATCATCGGGAGAAAGCCCGAACAGCCGCAGTCTTCGTCCGGCGTTTTCCTGCTCGATCCGTGCGAGGTCGAGCGCGGCGCGCGCCTCCTGGACTTCCTGAGCCGAGCCGATCTCCTTGGCGTGCAGCGCCTCGGCCCGCTCGAGTTTCTGGGCGGCAAGCCTTCCCTCGGCCAGGCGTTTCAGATACTCGAGCGCCGCCTGCGCCAATTCCTGGCTTTCGAACACCGCCAGCGGCTGGCCCTTCCTGACCGGGTCGCCGACGCGCACGCTGATCGAGGCCAGCCGGCCTGCCGCCCGAGGCGATACGATGCGCACCGTATCATCGTCGAACGCCATCTCGCCGTTCGCCTCGAGAGTTGCCGCGATGGGCGTCTGCTCGAGTTTCTCGGTCCGTATCAGGGTGCTTTGGGTTGCCGCGACCCGGACGGCGCCGACCTCATACCGACACTCGTCGCACTCGATGATCGGAACCTTGTGCTCGCACGGCTCGCCAAACGCTTCCGGCCCCGTCGCACCACCGTGCCCATGCCCGGCATGGCCGTGATCCTCATGCTCATCCTCACCGGCGGCGACTGGAGCGGCCCGCTCGTGCGCCCCATGCTCGTGCCCGTGCTCATCCTCTTCCGCTCTCGCGGAAAAAGCGAACGTAAGCGTGAACATAACGATGAGAATACAAATATATGTAATATTATAATAATATACTCTGTTGAACATTCTCGTTTCTCCGATCATCCGCGCTGATCCATCACCCGCGCGAATCGACATGCAGACGCGCTCAAGGAACGCCTCCGCATCCAATGCGTGATACGTCTTTCTCCGTTTCGAACTTCGAACTTCACTCTTCAACCTTCACGTCAGTGTCTCTCGCCTACGAGGCAGATCCCGCAGAGACTCTCGATGGCATCGGCGGCTTCATACAGCTCCGCAAGCGCCTCGACGTGCTCTCGGCGGCTTTCGAGATGCGCTTTTTGCGCTTCGAGAACCTCGATCTGGTCGGCGCGTCCGAGACGGTACCCTTCCAGGGCCATTTCCATCAAGCGCCTCGTATCCGGAAGCACGTTTCGCCCGAGCCGTTCGACACCAGCCTTGGCCCCCTTGAATCGCGTGATCTGCGCATCAAGTTCTCGTTCGAGATCGAACGTGCGGGCCTCGCGCTCCGCCTCGATCTGGCGTGCTTCCCCCGCGAGATCGAGTGCCTCGCGTCGTGCCGCGCGGCGATCGGGAAACTCGGCTTCGAACTCGACGACGAATGTGTGCCTGTCATCCTCCTGAAACCGCCTGAATCCCCCACCGGCAGCCCAGAGCGGCCGTCGCTCGGCGCGCACGGCCCGTGCCCGCGCCTTTCGATGGTCCTCTGCGGCGTCGAGTTCTTGCAGCGCGGGGTGATGGGCCATCATGCTTTCGATGAGTTGCTCTCGCTCCGGAAGGGAGATGTCGCCGCTCAACGAACCGATGGGAGCGAGAAACGATGAATCCGGCTGTCCGATGGCGCGCGCCAGGTCCGTTTGCGACTCGCGGACGTTGCTCGCTGCCCGTTCTCGCTCGACGCGTGCCCGTTCGAGTTCGACCTGCGCCTTGAGAATCTCGGATCCGGGGGCCGCCCCGGCTTCGACGCGCGCCCGTGCGGCATCGAGTCCTCGTTCCGCCAGGGTAACCGCTTCGGAAGCGGCTTTTTCAAGTTCGCAACGGGTGATTGCCCGATGAAATGAGGTCTGGGCGTTACTTGTGACCTGCCACAGGCGGTTTCGGGCCGTTTGACGGGCCTGGTCGAGTTCGGCCCGAGCAACCGCCCTGGCGGCACGAACGCGTGTTCCGTCAAGCAGCGGCCGCTTCAGCGAGATCGTCGATTCGCTCTCCGAAAAGCCGGGAAATTGTCCCCCGGCATTTTCAGCCTCGAAAGCCATGGTGATGGGCCCTCGTTCACCGGCGAAACGGACCGCCGCTTCCCGGCGGGATATCTCTGCATCGACGGGGTGCAGGGCCGTATGCGAGGCTGCTCGTGACAGGATCTCGGGGAGCGTGACGTGCTCGGGTTCTCCGGCAATGGCGGTCGACGCCTGAAGAAAACAGGAGACAAAAAAAAGTGTAGTATATACAATGCGCATGAAAGCGTACTCCTTCCCATTGATGGAACGTGAAATACCTGGTATGGCCTGTCAGACGGGGAAGGAGATGGGGGGGCGGAAGAGATCCGCAGTGAAGAGTGCCTCGGGGCTCGCGGAGCGGAGCGGCGGCGAGTATCGCGCCCAGGAAAGAATCTCAGCGGACTCGGCTGTCGCGGCGATAAAACTGCTGCAGTGGCTGCATGCAAGCATCGTGCAGAAATGGTGGGATTCGGAATCGGCGACCGGCGAAACAGCGACCTCGGCATGATGCGGGTCGTGACAGCATGCATCGGGGCAGATGCCCAACGTGCCGATGAGCAGGCAGGCGAACATGACCAGACACTGCAGGCATGCGAGAATTCTGATTTCGCGGGTAATCGAGCTCATGACGTTCACCTTGAATCATACATGCCGGGCAGATCCCCCGTCAATCATCGGCCGCCGCAACCGTGATCCGATGCAGGGCGGCGTGAGCCCAGTCAGGGGTTCGTCTGCGGCATGGCCTGGAATCGACGCATGAGAATGTGCGTGTAGGCGATACTGATCGCGTCGGCTTCGTTATCGTCCTTCGGCGTGACCTTGAGCTCGCCGGAGATCATGCGCATGACATCCTCTTTCGAGGCCCGCCCGGAGCCGGTGATCGTGAGTTTGACCCGCGCCGGCGGGTAGAAGAACACCGGGATATCGGCCTCGGCGGCGCAGAGGCGCGCGACGCCGCGCAGTTCGCCCAGGGCGATCGGGGTCTTGCGCGACGTGCGCTCCGGCAGGAAGACGTCCTCGATGGCGACCTCGGCCGGCTTGAAACGGCGGATGAGCTCGACGAGCAGGTCGCGAAGCCGCAGCAGTCGCCCGGCCGGATCGCGGCGCGCGAGGGCGATACTGGCGCTCCAGATCACCTTCGGGCCGCGATCTTCGAGAATGCTGACTCCGAGCCGCTCGGCGAGATCGAGGCCGAGGATGACGGCCATTCAGTTCGCCCCGTCCGAGTCGCGCGGGTAGAGAACGACCGAGGTGCCGCTGACGATGCCGGCGAGGGCGCCGGTCACGTAGATGTTGTCGTAGCCGAGAAACTGCATGCCCATCAGCAGGACGAATAGCACGCAGCCGACGAAGATCATCCGCTTTTTTTCATACGGCTTCATAGCGAATGTACTCCGTCATTGCGGCATGCGGGGCATCGGCGGCCGGTTGCCGCCCGAGCGGTGGTGCCGCCGCTTCCCGCGCCTTCGCCGGTTGGGATCACCCTGGTTCGGGGCCCTCATGCCGTTCTGGGGCACCTGGCGCTGTTCCCGGGGCATGCCCTGGTGCTGGAACTGGCGCACTGGCGGCCTACCGCCCTTGGGCGGCGGCTGGTCATCGTATCCCGTCTCGATGTCCGCCTCGGCTTGCCTGACCGGGGCCCGGGCCGCATCACTGACGACGCGTTCCATGTCGAGCATAAACCGGATGGATTCCAGGTCTTCCTCGGTATGGCCGCCGAAGTTCTCGAAATACCGGTGCCTGGCCTCGTCGAGGTCGGCCTGCCTGCCGAAGGGCTGGTTCTGGAAGCGCGGTTGCTGCTGTTGTTGCTGCTGGCCACGCTGTATCTGGCTCTGCTGCGCCTGGGGACGCGGCTGAGGCTGAAGCGCGGGGGAAAGCTTCTGTGCTTCTTCCGGGGCTGGTGGAAATGCCGCGGTCTCGACGGGAGGCTGTGCCTGAGGGGCAGCCTCCGGTGTCTGGGAGACCGATGTCTGAACGGGAATATCGGCCGTTGCCCGATACGACGTGCGCGCCGGTCTCTGAGGGCGCCCCTGGGGCCTGGCAGATTCGGTTGTCGGAGCGACGGTGACCGTGGCCGAGCCGACAGAATCGCCCGTGTGAGATCCTGGAGTGGCGCTTTCGAATGGAAGGTGCGGTTGTTCGATCTCAGGGTGCTGCGACGGAAGGGGTTCCTGGGAAGGGGGGATCGCCTGTCGTTCGGGCCGTCGCTGGGCGTTCTGCTGACTCCGGTCGCGATCCATGCGCTGCTGCAGCGGAGCTGCCGCCGTCCCTTCCATGACCCTGGCCGGATGTGCCGCAAGATTGTCGCGCAGGAACGCCTGCGGCAGGAAGGCATTCAGGTTGAACTCGGCCGGCGGAAGGCCGAGGACGCGTGCCAGTTCGTCGCGAAGCTTGTAGATTTCCTCGGCATTCCAGGTGTGCTCGGGAACCAGCTTCTGGAGCTTTTTCGACGCGTTCTCGACGCGCAGCTGGGCGTAGTTGCCCATGATGAAGCCGGGGAAGATCGAGAGCTCGTCGAGAATCTCGAGCGGATACTGGACCTCTTTCTCGCCTTCGAAACCGCACCTGGAAAGAAGCTCCCTGAGCGTATCGAACACGGCGGTGCGGGCCTTGTTGCTGTCGCGCGAGGTCCGGAACTCCTTCAGGAAGAGGGTCCGGAGATACTCGAACGGCGGGGTCTGCTCGAAGCATGCCAGGAATCGGCGAAGTCCTTGCTTGTGTCGCTCGGCGTTCTTGAGGATCTCTGGGGCGAGGCCATTCTCATTCGAGAACAGGGCTTCGATGACCTTTTCCGCGCCGCCCGAATACTCCTCGACGGTCTTGAACTGGCGGCTCAAAATCTCGCTGGTCTTGCCCTGATATATACTTGACAGAATAATAAGGAAGAAGTGGACGTTCGGGTCCATGATCTCCCGTTCGATCCAGCGCCAGAGTCCCTTCCGGATGTATTTGTTGCGCCGTTTGTAGATGGTTCCCAGGCACTCATGGACGATCGTGCGCTTCAGGGCTTCGAGAAGCTCCGGCGTGAAGACGGGCACGGCCGGCTTTTCCGGCGGCGGCTGGACGGGGGCCGGCTCTTCGCCGGTCAGGACGGAGATGTCCAGCTCGATGATGCGGCTGCTGAGTTTCGTCGAGGGCGGGGTCAGCGTTTCTCCGCTGCGCTTGAGCATCAACAGAGCCTTTTTGACGCGGGTTGCTGCGACGCCCTGCTCTTTCTGGAACTGTTTGGCCTTCGTGTCGAGGGTGTATTTCTGGCCGCGGGCGAGGTAGGGGACGCAGATATCGACAACGACGAAGCGTTTGTCGTCGGCCGCCGAGTGCTCGAAAACGAGGTCGATCACCTCGGTGCTTTCCGCGAGGACATGGTCGGCACGCTGGAATTTCCAGGGTTTGGGGCTCGTAAAGGTTTTCTGGAGCCGCTCCTCGATGACGGCGATGTTTTGCAGCAGGGCCTGCTTGATGGTCAGATACTCGCGCTCGAGGTCTTCAGCGGATTTTTGAACGGTTGTAGAACGGCGATAACGTCTCACGAATGAATGTCTCCGATTTGTTGCCGGGAACGCTTGAAAAAGGTCGAACCCGGAAAATGTGGCCCGCTCCAGGGCGGACGGTTGCGATATGCGGATCGCGGCGCGCGGTTTTGAAAACGCAGCCATCGTTCCTTCATCGCTGTAGCCCGGCAGGTGTTGCCGGGCAGTTTCGCATCAGATGTGCTCCGGTACGGTGAATGAAATGACGTGGTGAAGTCCGAGGAATGTCGTGGGGGTCAGGGTGTAGTCTCTGATTCCACAGGATTCAAGAATTGCGAGGAGGTCGCGGTCGAGGGTGAAGAGGCCGAGCTTCGAAAAGACGGGATGAAACCGATCTTCGATCCAGGAGAGGATGGGATTCCTGCTGCGAAGATGGTTGATCAGCACGACGGTCGCTCCCGGCTTCGCAACCCGCAGGATCTCCCGGATGGCGGAGCGTGTGTCGGTGACAACGGTGAGCACGTATGCCGCGAGGATCCTGTCGAAGGTGTTCGTGGGGAACGCCATCTTCGAGACGTCCATCCGGAGCAGATGGGTGGGGCAGGAGCACTCGTCGGCTCGTTTCCTCGACTGGCAAAGCATGCCGTGACTGAAATCGAAGCCGACGACCGAAACCTGCGGAGGGTAATACTCCAGGCTCAGCCCCGTGCCCACGCCGACTTCGAGAACCGTCTGGCCCGGGCCGAGATCGAGCTGCTCCACGGCGATACGATGCCCATCCTCGAGCCACGGCTTGAAGAAGAGATCATACAACGTGCTGTAGCGGTCGTAAGCGTGCTGAACCGTGCTGGCGCTTTGCAAACGTGATAACTCCAAACGTGCGGCTGTCCTCTCCTGCCGCTGACGTTTCGAACTATAGCACACCCCGTCCGCGGCGTGCAACGTACCATCGATTCGGTGTGTCGCAGCGAGATTTCTTCGAAGCCGGGTTGAAAGGATGGTGCGGTCTCAATGAAATGGACAGGATATTTCCCGTCTGGTATACTTCCTGGGTCCGAGTCCCGGGTGCCTTACACCCGCAAACCGTTATGTTCTGGAGAACCGATGGTCAGACCGCTGTATCCACCCCGTCGCAAACACGGGAAAGAAGAGCCATCCCTGCCCCCCTGGTGGAAGATCCCCCAGATCTGGCTTGCCGGGCTCTGTGTCGTCGGCGTCGCCGGCGTGATCCTCTACCATTTCGGGGGTGACCTGGGAATTCCCGGTTTGCCGGCCTCGAACACGATCAGCGACCCGACCACCACCGGAAAAGGCGGCGGATATTTCTCGTTTCTCAAAGGCTCGAACCTCTGGCGCAAAACCTCGTCGTCACTCGAGAGAAACGAGGACGAACTCGTCGAACTCGGCCTTCCCAGTGAAACGATCCGCGTGCTGGG
>JAGOCE010000156.1 GCA_017998915.1 Candidatus Ozemibacteraceae bacterium | reverse complement strand
TTGGAAGCCTGTTCGACCAGATCACGGCCGGTCTGAGGCAGCCCCTCGCCCCACCGGCTCAGCCACAGCTCAACGAACTTCTTCTCGCCACCGCCATCGGGGAATACCATGATAACGAGGCGAAGGCATCGCTCTGGCTCGACGGGCCGCTCGCCGAAGCCCAGTTCAGGCTTGAGTCGCGGTTGTCGACCATCCTGCCCGGCGACGCCAGCCCGCTTGCCCCGCCCCAGAATTTCCTCCGCTATTCCGGCACTTCGGCGGCCGTTGCGCGCGTCCTGACCTGGGAGCCCTCCACCCCCGACGCGCACTTCACGGCGAGGCATATCGGCGAGTCGTTCATCGCCCTGCCGAACTTCCCTCAGGGAACCACCGCTTTCGACGTCTGGGATCTCCCGACCCGCACGATTCTCGTCCTCGTCGCTTCGGCGGCCATTCACGAAATCGATCAGCGAGAGCGCATCATCGACGCCTTCCTCAGGGACCGCACCTCCCCCCGCGCCAACGATCCCCGCTGGACGGGCTTCGCATCGGCTTCGGTTGAGCTCCTCTCCTTCGATCGCCGCGACCTTGCCAAGTCGGCCCTCATCGCGGCACAGGCAAAAAGAAACGCCTGGAACCTCCCCGAGCGCCCCACCATTCGTTTCGTTCCCCCCACCGGCAGCCGGCTCATCCTCATTTTCCCTGATGAAACGCTGAATCACTTCATGATCGAGCGAATGACCCGCCCGGAAATCGTGATATCCAGCATCAGCAGCGCAACGGTCGGGAACCGCGAGTTCATCGATGCCGCGCTCCTGATCAAGGCCCCGCTCGCGAGCATGCCCGAACAGCTGTCATCGCTTAACAAACTCCTCGAGGATGACAACATCCCGTCGCTCCAACTCATCGAACAGACCGGAAGCGAAACGCTCATCGCTTGGAGCATGCCGTTCTCGGAGATGTCCTCCACCCTCACGTCGATTCGTTCCAATCTCACGTCATTCTTCCAGCCGGAATATCCCAGCGCATCCGACAGTTATTTCGCAAGCATGACCATGCATCTTTCGCTGGTCGGCTCGTATCCGCCGTATCGTCTGCTGAACAGGGTCCATGAGGCATGGCCGATCGCAGCCGCGACCGAACCGGCCCCCCTTTCCCTCACACCCGAAAGTCTGAAGCTGCTGCTGAAAGCGAAAACATCCGAGATCAGCCAACTCCGGGGACGCTGGAAGCTCTGCACCGCCTCCCAGAGCGGGCTGGCACGATTCCTCGCCAAGCTCGGCGGCGCCGGCATTTCCATCCGAAACCTGCATGACGTGGAGAAACTCCTCGAGATCAGGTGATCTCCGTCCCCATTTTCATCGTTCGTCAGCCGCTGTTGGCCGTGTTTTTTCCACCGGTTCCACTTTTTTCTCGATATTTTGTCGTCCCATGCCGATACATGATAGCGGACACGATCTGTCCGTCAGGCATGCAGGAGGACACCCGTGGAACAACCCAACCGTTCGGGACTGAGAGAACTCCAGATCGCGCAGGGTCTAGTCACCCTGAGATGGGCCGCCATACCGATTTTATTCGGCTTTGCGCTGCTGTCGACCAGGCTATTGGGAATGAGCTTCCAGATAGCCCCCATCTATGTTCTCTGCTGCCTGCTCGCCTGCCTGAACATCTATTTCACGATCCATATTTCAGTCCTGACCCGCCAGGTCGGTCTTCGCCACGGCGTTCCGGCGCTTCGCCGTCTGCTGAATCTTCTTCTGATCAGGCATCTCGGCGAGATCAAAACCGCCGGGACGCGTGCGGTCACGATCCTGCCGCGCCTGTTGTTCAGGCTCATCACCACGATGTATCTGATGGTGCTCGAACTGTTTCGGGGTGTCAGGTTCAATCTGCTGGCCCTCGACAACGTGATGCACACCCAGGTGATCGTGGATCTGCTCATGATCACCCTGTTCGTTCGCTACACCGGCTCGCCCGAAAGTCCGCTCATGATTCTGGCCGTGATTCCGATCATCGTCGCCGGCGCCGTGATGGGCTTCTACAAGGGTGCGATCTATGCCGGGCTGACCGGCAGCGCCTATTTCGTTCTGTGTCTGCTGGTCCACTTCAAGGTCCTGATGCATATCAAGTTCTATGGACCAGAATTTGGCGATTTGAGCATGTCGCTCGGCTGGGCGGTCGCCAGCTTCGCGGTCATGGTCGTTGCGTTTCTCGGCACGACATATCTCGCGCACAACCTCACCGCCATTTTCAAGGAGCGCATCTACTTCCTCCAGCGGCTTCTCGATCAGAGCCGCCTGGACGGTATCGCCGAAAACAATATCGCTGAAAATATTTCGACAGCCTGGTTCATTCTCAACGCCGAAGGCACCGTCGTGAAATACCGCCGCGGGGCGTCAGGTCTCTTTGCGAACGATCTGACCGGTCGGAACATCCTGGACGCGATTCCGGCGTTCCGGCAGTATGGCATGGGCTATGTGATGCAGTCGGTCCTGACCGGGGGCCGTGTCAAAGAAATCGAACGGATCCGCGTCCAGTCGGTCGAGGGGAGCATCCACACCGTTTCGTGCCGGCTCGTGCCTATGACAGGGAACGAGCACCAGCCCATGATCCTGTTGGTCGCCGATGATCTGACCGAGCCGATTTTCCTCAAGGCACGCGTCGACGAACTGAAGCAAGCCCTGGACACCACTCGCCTTGACCTCGAGAAATCCGTCCTGGACGGCAAGGAAATCAACCAGCAGCTGATGAAGAGCCTGAAACAGGCCAACGAGCGCTCGCAGGAAATCGACGATCTCACCGACAGGCTTCGTCTTCTCGAGAACAAGCGTTCCGAGCAGGATAATCACATCTCCGCCCTGAAGGCGGAACTCGCCTGCGTCAAATCATCGAACGATGCTCTCACGGTCGATTTGACCTACAAACAGATGATCCTGGAAGAGGTCACCGAGCTGTTGAAAAACTGCAACCAGCTCGACACCCTCGTCTCGATGATCGAGCGCCGGACCAAGGCGTTGTTCAAGCTCGACGACGCCTGCCTGCACATCTTCCTCGCGACGAACGCGCCGAACCGCCTCAACGAGATCCTCGACACCCGGAAAGCCTCTCCCAGTCTGCTCGACGTGCCACGCAAGAATCCGAAAATTCTCGAGCCGGTCATCAACGAAGGCCAGCCGGTCATCATCAAGGCGGAAATCCATCCGGAAAAATCCGCAACGCTCGAGATCTCGAACGGCCCGGTCCAGCGGATGGTCGCCTATATTCCAGTCCGACACGAGTCGGAACTGCTCGGCATGATGATGTTCGACCGGTTCGGCGTCGACGAGAATCCCGAAAAGATGATCTCGCTCCTGACATACTACCTGTCGCAGACGGCAATCGCCCTCAAACACGCCATCACCACACAGGATCAAGCCGTCCAGCGTCAGGGGCTGAAAGCAACGATCGCGACCCTCGACGCCCAGATCTCCGGGCTGATGGACCTCATGCGCCTGTCGCCCGGTAAGGGGGAACTCCCCTTCCAGACGTTCTGTAAATCCCTCGGGAAACTTACGAACGCTTCCGACGTCTCGATGTTCCGCGTCCATACCGACGGTATGATCCAGCCGCTGGCGCGCTTGGACACCAGCCGAAAATTCGAGATGCGCTCGATCGAGGAACGCGTCTTCAAGGCTCTCCAGACCAATCCGGCACACAAGGCTTCCGTGAAAGACCAGATCGACTCGTCAATCCTGATCGCCTTCCCGATGAGCCAGGGTGCCCGCATGCTCGGCGTCATGTTCATCCAGCTTCCCGACGCGGCAGCTTCCACGATGCCGCTGATCGACCTCGCCGCGAAGCTTGCGGCGGATCACCTCGCCCTCATGACCCTGAACGAGGAAAAGGAACTCTGGGAAAACTTCTATCGCGAGAATCTCGTGGCGTAGCACGCACAAGTCCCTTCACGAAGCCCCCGAACGGCACGCCGTCCGGGGGCTTCTTTTGGCCGGAGCTCGTATTGATTCCTGCGTATCGGAAGCCGGGGTGGCATTCCCGTTCGCGCTGAGCCCGTCGAAGCACGAGAGGCTCTTGCCCCCCTTCGACGGCCTCAGGGCGAACGGGGGAGTTTCATCCAGCAGGGCTCAACATATTTTATAGTAGTCTTTATACCAGTCGATGAACCGGCCGATTCCAACCTCGAGCGGCGTCGCTGGAGCGAAGCCGACGTCTCGCTGAAGATCGGCAACGTCGGCATACGTCGCGGGCACGTCGCCTGGCTGAATGGGCATCAGCTTCTTCTCGGCGGTGCGGCCGAGCTTTTTCTCGATGATGCTGATGAACTCGAGCAGCTCGACGGGCTGGTGGTTTCCGATGTTGTAGACGCGGTACGGCGCGAGGCTGGTTCCCGGGTCGGGCCGTTCGCCCGTCCAGGAGGGATCGGGTTCCGGGATGTGGTCGGAGACGCGGACCACGCCTTCGACGATGTCGTCGATGTAGGTGAAGTCGCGCCGCATCTTCCCGTGGTTGAACACCTCGATCGGCTGGCCGGCCAGGATCTTCTTCGTGAAGCCGAACAGGGCCATGTCGGGTCGGCCCCAGGGGCCGTAGACGGTGAAAAACCGCAGACCGGTCGTCGGGAGCCGGAACAGGTGCGAGTAGGTGTGGGCCATCAACTCGTTGGCTTTCTTCGTAGCGGCATACAGGGAAACCGGGTGATCGACGTTGTGGTGGACCGAGAACGGCATGCGCGTGTTGGCGCCGTAGACCGAGCTCGACGAGGCGTAGGCCAGGTGAGGGATTTTCGCGTGCCGGCAGGCTTCGAGGATGTTCACGAAGCCGACCAGATTCGACTCGACGTAGGCTTCGGGGTGTTCGAGGCTGTACCGCACACCGGCCTGGGCCGCGAGGTGGATGACCCGGTCGAACCGGTGTTCTGCGAACAGGCGGTCGACGGCGGCCTTGTCGGCCAGATCGGAAAGGACAAAACGGAAGCCGGGTCTTCCGGTCAGTCGGGCAAGGCGGGCTTCCTTCAGGGAGACCTCGTAGTAGTCGTTGACGTTGTCGAAGCCAACGACGGTGTCGCCGCGGGCAAGCAGTTTTTCGCTGACGTGGTATCCGATGAATCCGGCGGCTCCGGTGACAAGAACGTTCATGCTGTCGACTCCCTGTCGTCTCGTGATGATGCAGGGATGATACAGGGACACCGGGAAAAAGCCAACTCCAGAAAATGTGCTATAATCGCGGCGCTCGCATCACATGCCCGCTCACAGCAGAACGCCCAGTTCCGTGCGACGGGCTTGAGGAGAAAGAAGAGATGAAGACTGGTTCCAAGGAAAGGGCCTTCCTGTCGGGAAACGCCGCGATTGCACGCGGCGCATGGGAGGCAGGCGTGCGGTTCGCCGCGGCCTATCCCGGCACGCCGTCCACCGAGATTCTCGAATACTGCGGCGGCTACGACGAGATCGATGCCCAGTGGTCGGTCAACGAGAAGACGGCCATGGAAACGGCGATCGGGGCCGCGTATGGCGGAGCCCGGACGATCTGTGCCCAGAAGCACGTCGGTCTGAACGTCGCCGCCGACCCGATGTTCACGGTCGCCTACACAGGCGTTAATGCGGGCCTCGTCATCGTCACGGCCGACGACCCCGGCATGCACAGTTCGCAGAACGAGCAGGACAACCGGCACTACGCCCGCGCGGCCAAGCTCCCGCTGTTCGAGCCAAGCACGAGCCAGGAAGCACACGATATGACGATCGCCGCGTATACGCTTTCCGAGGAGCACGATACGCCGGTGATGCTGCGCACCACCACCCGCATCTCGCATTCCGAGGGCGTCGTCGAGATCGGCGCGAGGAGCGAGGCAGCAGCGCGCGAGTTCGTGCGCGACATGGGCAAATACTGCGTCCTGCCGCACAATGCCCGCCGGCTCCACGTGAAAGTGGAGGAGCGGATGGCGAAGCTGGCTTCGTGGGGCGCGAACTGTCCCTGGAATCGCATCGAGGCGGGCGATCCTGCGATCGGCATCATCACCTCGGGTATCAGTTATACGCATGCCCGCGAGGTGTTCCCAAGCGCATCGTATCTGAAGCTCGGCTTCACGAACCCCTTCCCGGCCGAACTCGTCCGAAAGTTCGCAGCCACGGTTAAAAAAGTTATCGTTATAGAAGAGAACGAGCCGATCATCGAGGAGCAGGTCCGGGCGCTCGGCATCGCCTGCATCGGCAAGGATCGCATCCCGATCTGCGGCGAGTTGAATCCCGACATCATCCACGAGTCGCTTTCCGAGTTCGTCGCGGCGAAACCGCCTGCACGCGTGAAACAGCCCGACGTCGCGATTCCCCAGCGGCCGCCGGTCCTGTGTCCCGGTTGCCCCCATCGCGGTGTATTCTTCACGCTTCGGAAGCTGGACTGCACGGTTACCGGCGACATCGGCTGTTACAGCCTCGGCGCATTTCCGCCGCACAACGCGATGCACACGATCGTCTGCATGGGTGCCTCCGTCACGAACGCGCTCGGCATCGAAAAAGCCATGAAAGACAAGATTCACGGCAAGCTGGTCGCCGTGCTCGGCGAGTCCACCTTCATGCACTCGGGCATCACAGGCCTGATCGACACGGTGTACAACCAGGGCCGGCACCTGACGATGGTGCTGGACAACTCGATCACGGCGATGACGGGCCACCAGCCCAACCCGGCCAGCGGCATGACGCTGAAAGGAAAGCCGACGAAGGCGCTCGATTTGAAGAAGATGTGCGAGGCGACCGGTGTTTCCTCCGTCGTCGACGTCGACCCGTTCGATCTGAAGACGCTCGAGGAGCAGATCAAGGCGGCGCTCGCGAAGGATGAGCCGACGGTCATCATCACCCGCCGCCCCTGCATTCTGCTCAAGGGCTACAAGCCCGAGCGGCATATCGTCTCGATCGACCGCGCGAAGTGCGTCAAGTGCGGCCAGTGCTGGAAGCTCGGCTGCCCGGCCATCGAGCGCGATCCCTCTGACGGCAAAACGCTCATCAACGCGACGCTGTGCGTGCACTGCGGCCTGTGCGCCAAGACCTGCCGGCCCGGCGCGATCACCCAGGCGAAAGGAGCCTGACGATGACGATCACGAATATCCTGCTTTGCGGCGTCGGCGGCCAGGGAACGTTGCTCGCCAGTAATCTGCTGGCTGAATGCGCCATGGAAGCCGGCTTCGATGTGAAGAAATCCGAGGTTCACGGGATGGCCCAGCGGGGCGGAAGCGTCGTCAGCCATGTCCGGTTCGGGCCGGCGATCAACTCGCCCCTGATCAGGCACGGTGAAGCGGATATCCTGCTCGCGTTCGAGCAGCTCGAAGCCCTGCGGTGGGGTGAGTTTCTCAAGCCCGGCGGCATCGTGCTGATGAACACCCAGAAAATCCTTCCGATGTCGGTTTCGGCTGGTGACGGCGTGTATCCTTCCGGCATCGCCGACATCATCAGGGCATTTCCCGCCGACGTTTCCGCCGTCGATGCCCTCGAAGCCGCGCGGGCCCTCGGGAACCCGAAATGCCTGAACGTCGTTCTGCTCGGCGTCCTCGCGAAGCGCCTCCCGATGATCGGCCGGGAAATCTGGCAAAACGGGCTGAAGAAGCGCATTCCCGCCAAGCTCCTCGACCTGAACGTCAAGGCATTCGAAGCCGGATGGAATCTCGCGTCATGAGTCTCACCCGCGGCCGGTCCGGAACACGTTTTATATTCTACAATATCATATTCGCGTTTCTCGTGTTCCTGACCGGTCCCGTACCGCGGGCGTCGGCTGTCACGGAGAACGGGATCATCTGCACGGTGTATCCGGTGTATCTGATCGCGAAGGGACTGGCGTCGGGAACGGAGCTTCGGGTGAGCCTGCTGTTGCCGGCCACCCTCGGGTGTCCGCATCATTATTCCCTGACCCCGACCGACATGGCCGGGCTCGAGCAGGCAAAGCTGATTCTCGCCAACGGCCTGGGATTCGAACCGTTTCTCGACCGTCTCGCGGAATCCGGCTTTGCCGGGCGGATACGACAGATCGCACCCGCCTCCTGCGCGGTATCTCCAGGCGACGGCAACCAACCCAACCCGCATGTATTCACGACGCCGGCAGGCCTTTCGGCGATGATCGATGCCGCCGCCGACGCTCTCGACGATGTCGTCTCGTCCGAATCGGCCGTTCTCCTGCGAAAAAACGCGGTCGATCTCCGATCCCGTCTGGATGACGTCGAAAAGGACTGGGCCGGGGCAGCCGAGAAGCTCGAAGGGACCCCCGTGGTCGTGGCACATGAATCCCTTGATTATATTTCTTCAGCTATGAAACTTACCATCGTCGCCCGCCTCGAGATCGACGACGAGCATCAGCACTCGGCACATTCGCGACTCGGGATCGAACAGGCGATCCGCGACCGACATCCCGTGGTATTTCTCACCGACGCCTTCGACCCTTCCGAGGAGATCACCGCCCTTGCCCGAGAGCACGGCATCCCCGTCATCTCCCTCCCGACCCTCACGGCAGGGAGCGGCGACGACTCGGCAAACACCCTCGAGTTGGCGATGAGGTCGATCCCCGCCTCGCTCGTCCCCTTCGCCGCCGGTGCCACTTCCACCACAGCCCCGCTCCGATGAAGCCCACTCCAGCCATCGTTCTGACCGGGGTCTCGGTGACCGCCGGCCAGAACGTCATTCTTGAGCATGTCGACGCGCAGATCATGCGCGGTTGCATCACCGCCCTGATCGGCCCGAATGGCGCGGGCAAGACAACCCTGCTCCAGGCGATCCTCGGCCTGCGTCCCTACTCCGGGCGGATCGAGTTCGTCACCCCCGAAGGGAAGCCGCACAAACCCCGCATCGGGTATGTTCCGCAAAGTCTGGAGATCGACCGACAGGCAGCGGTAACGGTTCTCGAGTTCTTCGCCTTCGAGTTCCAGCGGCGCCCCGTCTGGGTCGGCATCACCGCGAAAGCCCGCGAAAACGCGGTGTCGGCGCTCGAGCGGCTCGAAGC
>JAGOCE010000155.1 GCA_017998915.1 Candidatus Ozemibacteraceae bacterium | reverse complement strand
CGATGATCGCGCAGCTGCTCGAGCGTCCTGTAAAACTCGTCTACAAGCGAGAAGAGGATATCATCGCCAGCTCCAAACGCCATCCTGCGCTGGTTCAGATGAAGGTCGGCACCGACGCCGATGGAAAGATTATCGCAGCAGATATAAAATACTACGTCGACGGCGGTGCTTTCGCGACCCTCAGCCCGATCGTCCTGTGGCGCGGAACGGTTCACGCCCTCGGGCCATATGTCTGCGACAACATTCTCATCGAATCCTTCGCGATGGCGACCAACAAGGTGCCATGCGGCGCCTACCGCGGCTTTGGCTCGCCCCAGGTCATCTTCGCGGGCGAGACCCTCATCGACGAGATCGCCGACGAACTGAAGATCGACCCCGTCGAGATCCGGCGCCGCAACGGACTGAAGCTCGGCACGAAGACCGTCACCGGCCAGGTGATCGACCAGTCGTGCGGCCTTCCCGAAACGATCGACAAGGCCGTCGCGAAATCCGACTGGACCAAGAAATGGCAGCACCCGTCCGCACGCAGCGGCAACGTCCGCCGCGGCATCGGCATCTCGACCGTGTATTACGGCGTCGGCCTCGGGGCCGGCGGCAAGCACCTCGACCGCGCCGGCGCGAGCATGATCATCATGAAGGACGGAACGGTCCAGTGCGCCGTCGGAAACACAGAGATGGGCCAGGGCGCCCGCACGATCCTTCCCCAGATCGCCGCCGACGCGCTTGGCATCCCGTTCGATAAGGTGTTCATGGTCGAAACCGATACCGGCTTCGTTCCCGACTCCGGCCCCACCGTGGCGAGTCGCACGACCTTCATGTCCGGAAATGCCCTGGTGTCGGCGGCGAAGGAACTCAAGCCCCGCCTCCTCGATGCGGCCGCCGGCCTGCTTGGCGCAAAGCCCGACGAAGTAGACCTGGCCGAGGGCGTCGCGTTCGTCAAATCCGCCCCGCATGGGAAAACCGTCGCATACGCCGATGTCGTCAAGGAATTGTATCGACGCAGGCTTCAGCCGAGCGCCTTCGGGTGGTTCATCGCCCCCGACTCGACGTTTGACAGCAAGACCGGCCAGGGGAACGCCTACTTCACCTATAGCTACGCCACGAACGTTGCCGAGGTCGAGGTCGACATGGAAACCGGCGAACTCCGCGTGCTGAAGATCACCTCGGCCCACGATATGGGGAAGGCCGTCAATCCCCAGCAGGTCGAAGGCCAGATCGAAGGCGGCACCCTCCAGGGCGTCGGATACGCGACCATGGAGGAGATCCGGCACGATGCGCAGGGCCGTATGCTGAACAACGCCTTCGCGACCTACATCCTGCCGACGACCGAGGATGCGCCCGAGATCGATCCGATCATCGTCGAGCACGCATACAGCGAAGGTCCCTATGGCGCCAAGGGTTTCGGAGAAGTGCCCCTGATGGGCATCGCGCCGGCAGTCGCCAACGCGGTCTACAACGCCACCGGCCGGCGTATTCGCATCATGCCCGTCAAGCCCGAAAAACTCGTCGACTGCTGACCGGGAACCCCTGAGGAGGGACGAAGCGTGGAAAAAGACGCAGAACTCCGTTCCAACCCCGCCGCGGAACCGGCAGGGACGGTGGTGCAGGCCGCTGTCGCCGCGACGTTCCCCATCGCGGCGGGTGAATCGGACGAAGCCCCGCCATGGGATTGGGAACGCATCTTCGCCTTGCTGGCGACGATGACGGTGCTCTTCTTCTACACCCGCTCCTGTCCGTTCTCCTCGGGCACCTACTGGGACCTCCTCTTCGCGCGCGAGTTTGATCTGAACATCAACTGGACCCTTCTGCCCGAGACGATCGCACTCGACATCGCCCAGTCCGCCGCTTCACTGGCCGGGCTCAAGACGCTCTGCCATCTCCTGTTCTTCACCCTGGGCAGCCTCCTGTTGAACTGGATCTTCAGGGGTCGCGAAATACTACCTGGTTTAATAGTGCTTGGAATATTTTCCTTTGCCATGCAGCCTCTGCTCGGCCTGAGGGCTTTGCTGCAACTGATCTTCACCGTGGGCCTCCTCGCGCTTCTCGATTCAGACGTGCTGAAGGAAAAGTTCGGGGTCATGCTGATTCCGATCACGGCCGCGGCGAGCGCGCTCGGTCTCAATAGTTGGGTGCTCGTCGCGCTTGTCGCTTCCTACGCGCTGTTCCGGTTGGAATACCGTCTGACGCTGATTCTCAGCGCCCTCATCGGGATTCTTTGCTTCCCTGAGGGCGCCGCCAGCGCTGTTTCGGGTGATATGCCGCTCTCGACCCTGTTCCCGAACCCCGACGACCAGCAGTTGATGAGCCTCATCGCCGGCATCTTCCTGGTTCCCAATCTCATGGCCCTCTCCCGAATCGACGAGGAAAACTTCCCGATGGTCATCTTCTACGCCTTCACCGGGCTTCTGGCGCTGGCGCATCCGGGCGGCATGCCGCTGTTCGTCGTCACCGGCGTCGTCTTGCTCCTGAAGGCCCTGAGCGATATCGAGCCGCTGTCGCTGAATATCCGGCTCGCGGGGACGGTGATCCTCGTCGTCCTGATCCACCTGTTCCTGTTCTTGAACCCCTCGGGATTCTCGCTCAATCCGACCGTTCGCGGCGAACTCGGCCCAGAGGTTGATGCCCTCCTCCAGGGTCGCATCAAGAGCCGCGCCGTCACGGCGCACGATCTTGGCGAGTTGATGTGGAAAGGCCTTCTGCGCATGAGACCCGACGACATCACCGCCCTGCCGCACATCCCCCGCCTGCGCATCACCGAACGAAACGGCGCCCTCGAGCTGGTCCAGGAAGAAGAAGAGGAAGTTGCCTCCGATGCGATGACGGCTGAATTCGCCCCGACTCCGTGACTCCTATCAGGGGCGGGCTTCAAACTCGCCCGATACGAGAAAATAGTGCCGCAAAGAAGACTCCCCCGGGGAATACCCGGGGGAGTCTGGTTTTGAAACGCGGGTCAGATTACAGGACGCAACCAGGTCAGCTTGCGGAGGAAGTTCATCTTCTTGACGATATCCTTGGAACAGTGATCTTCGGGGCCGTACGCCTTGGTTACGTTGCCGTCCTTATCGACGGTGATCTTGTATTCGACGGTGGACTTCATGTCGTCGAAGAGGCGCAGGGCGGTCATCGTCGCGAACTGCGGATCGCAGATGGCGGCGACGACTTCCGAGTTGATCTGCTCGCTCAGGGCGTCCATGTTGTAGGAGCCCACGACGGCGATCTGCCGGTCGAACACGAACACCTTCGAGTGGAGTCGCTCGTTGATGCTGGGGGCGACCAGCAGACGGCAGGTCGGCATCTCTTTGAGCATCTTCTTCCAGTCGGACATCAGGAACGCCTGGGGGAACAGCGAGTCGGTCGAGCCGCCGCTGTTGGTGTGCATGATGATCTTCACGCCGCGCGCCGACGCGCGCTTGAGGGCCGCCTCGGCCTCGGCGGTGAGAACGAGATAGGGGTTCTGGATGATGATCTCATGTTTGCTGCAGTCGATGAACTTGACCAGGGTGGGGGTGATGCCGTTCAGGGCGCCCAGACGGGAGTGCTTGTCGAGAATCTTGATGGGCTTCGGCCGTTCGCCCCGGAACAGCTGGAACGACGCGTAGCTCGACAGATTCTTGTATTTGGAAAGCTCTTCGTTGAACTCTTTCAGCGCCTCGGGCAGCTTGCCCGACAGCTTGATCTTCGATGCGTCATACAGGCCCTGGCCCAGCATGAACCGGCGCAGCGCCATGTTCGCTAGGTCGAGCCGGGCCGACTGGTCTTTCCAGTTGAACGTGTCGGGTTTCACGACCGAGTTCTTCAGACAGCTCCACTCGTCGTCGAATGCCTTCCTGAGCTGGCCGGCGACGTGCTCGCCGCTCATCAGCACGTCGGTGTCGCGATACACGATGCCGTATTCGCCTTTCCCGACGAAGTAGTCCGGGCCGATGTTCCGACCGCCGATGATCGAGGTCTTGCCGTCGACGATGATGATCTTGTCGTGGTTGCTGGCGAATGCCGCGCGGAAGTCTTCGAACATGGCCAGAAGCGACTTGCCGATCGAGTTGAACTGCTTGATCTCGACGTTGGGAACGGCCGCGAGTTCCTCGAATCGGTCGGGCATGCCCTTCATATAGCCAGATCTATAAATTCGCCCGTCGATCATCAGCCGGACCTTGACGCCCTCGCGGGCCTTCTTCGCGAGCAGGCCGAGGAATGCCTGGCCGAAGATGTCCTTGTCGACGATGAAATACGTGCAGTCGATCGTCTCCTTCGCGTTCTCGAGCATCTTCCAGCGGGCATACAGCGCATCATCGTTGCGCCAGATCAGCCGGACCCTCGTGCTGATGTCGCCCTTGGGAACGGCGATCGAGTCGAACGCCGTCTTCAGGTCGCCGTTCGAGGCCAGGGTGGGATTTCCGGCCCCAAGCCACGCAGTGACGACGATCACGGCGAGGAACGCAAGAGCGATTCCGCGGACCACACTCGTATTGAAACGCTTCATCAAGGCCCTCCTTGAGGGAAAAATCGTACTGATGCCTAGGATATTCTTAAATTCTCCATGAAAACGGCTGTTTCGTCAAGTGATGATGCATGATTGGGACCTGGCAACGTCGGGGAAAATCGAGATCAGTGCGCTGGACAACACTCACCAGTCGACCTGGCCGATAATCGGCCCCGTTTTCCCTGAAAAGAGGTTGCCTTCTTTCCCCGTGGGGGCTGTCATTTTCCGGCCGGATATGGTACGTTTACTGACCGGCTTCTGCCGGACATTCCCCCGGTGGAATGAGCTTTCCCGAAGGACGCAGGAGAGACCATGCATCTGAAATCCCTCGAAATCATGGGATTCAAGTCGTTCGGCCGCAAGACGGTCTTCGATTTCCAGCCCGGCATCACGGCAATCATCGGTCCCAACGGATCAGGCAAGAGCAACGTGTGCGACGCCATCCGCTGGGTCCTCGGCGAGCAGAGCGCGAAGGCGCTGCGCGGCAACAAGATGGCCGAAGTCATTTTCGCCGGCTCCCCGACCCTGCGGTCGGCCGCGTTCGCCCAGGTGAAGCTCATTCTCGACAACGAAGATCGGATGATGCCGCTCGATTTCTCCGAGGTCACCATCGGTCGCCAGCTGTTCAAGTCCGGCGAGAGCAACTACCTCGTGAACGGCACCCGAGCCCTGCTGGGCGACGTCAAGGAAATGCTGATGGATACCGGCATCGGCAAGGACGGCTACTCGGTCATCGGCCAGGGCGACATCGAGGACATCATCTTCCAGCGCACCCAGTCCCGCCGCGCCCTCATCGAAGAGGCCGCCGGCATCACAAAGTTCAAGCACCGCAAGGCGAACACGCTCACCAAGCTCGATCACACGCGGGCCAACATCACCCGTCTCCAGGACATCGTCGGCGAGATCCAGAACCAGCTCGGGCCGCTTGCCGAACAGGCCGAAAAGACCCGCCGCTACCAGACGCTCGCCGCCGAGATCCGCACCCTCGAGATCGACCTCGTCCTGTTCGACCTGTCGCAGCTCTACGGCGACGCGGAAAACGTCGACTCGATGCGGCGCGGCCTCATCGCGAAAGTCGCCGAGATCGAGAAGTTTCTCGAAGAGATCGACAGCCGCAAGAGCGGCGTGCGCGCGAAGGTTCAGGAGTTCGAGACCCAGCTCCAGGCCCGCCAGAACGAGTCCCGCGAGGTCGTCCTCACGATCGACGGCATCCGGGAACGCATGGCTGTCTTGAAGGAAGAGGCCCGCGGCCACGAGGCGCGGCGCCAGGCCATCACAGAAGAGGTCGCCCAGATCGAAAAGAACCTCGCCGACGGCGGCCAGGAGATCGCCGACGCCGAGGGCCGGCTCCGCGACGAAGAGGCCGCGGAAATAGCCGTGGCTGGTCGCATGGCCGAGATCGACGCGAACCTTTCCAAGGTGCAGGATGAGCTCGACGCCCATCTGAAGAGCGTCAGCCAGGACCGTGAATCCTCCTACAAGATCGCCGGCGAGATGGTCGCCAGGAAGAACACGATCAACTCCGCCAACCAGCAGATCCAGATCCTCGAACGCCAGCTGGAAAAGGGTGCCGGCGACGTGACGACCCTCAACGCCGCCCTCGAGAAGCTGAACGGCGAAAAGGCGAACATCGAGAAGGAACTCAAGGCGATGGAAGCGACCATCACCGACGAGGGAACCCACCTTGCCGACGACCAGTCGCACGCGAACCGCCTCGATAAAGACCTGCGCCGCGCCGAGGAAGAACTCGTCTCGACCGTCGATCAGTTCAAGGTGCTCACGGCGAAACGCAACATCCTCGAGGATCTCAAGAACCGCTCCGACGGCGGTATCCATCGCGGCGTGCGCGAGGCCCTCGCCCTGAGGGACCGCGATCTGCCCGGCATCTGCGGCATGGTCGGCGATCTCATCACCGTGCCCAAGGGCTACGAGATGGCCTTCGAGACCGCGCTCGGCGGAAGCATCCAGGACATCGTCACCCGCGACGCGGAAACCGCTCAGCGGGCGATCACGATCTTGAAGGAGCGCAAGGCCGGCCGTGCCACCTTCCTGCCGATCGACATGATCCAGGCGTCGTCGCGCGTCGAACAGACGCGCGCGAAAGGCTGCCTCGGCGTCGCGCTCGACCTCGTTCAATATGATGCAAAATATTATTCCATCATGAACTTCCTGCTGGGTCGCATCCTCGTCTTCGAGAACCTCGACGACGCGGTCGCCTACTCGCGCACGACCCGCAACTTCAACCGCATCGTCACCCTCGACGGCGACATCGTCCGCTCCTCGGGCGCGATGACGGGCGGCGCCGAAGGCCAGAAGTCGGCAGGCCTGCTCGCCCGCAAGCGCGAGCTCGAAGAGGCCGAAGAGAAGCTGAAGACGCTGTCCGCGGCCGAAAAGAAGCTGACCGGCCTCGTGACCCGCCTCAGGTCCGAGCGCGGCTCACTCGGCCAGGTGATCCGCCAGCGCGAGGAAAGCTTGAACCGCACTCGGCAGTCGATGGAGTTCTTCCAGAAGCGCCTGGTCGTCGTCGAAGGCGACCTCTCGACCCGCCGCGCCGAGTTCGACAGCCTCGATGTCAACCGCCGCGAGATCCAGAAGGAACTCGACCGCGTCCGGCAGATGCAGACGACCGCCCAGCAGGAGCTCGTCACGCTCGAAAGCCAGAACACCGAGCTCACGGCTCGCCTCCAGGAAATGAGCGGCCGGGAAACGGCCATCCAGACACGGCTCACCTCCCTGCGCGGTTTGCTGAACGACGAGAAACTCGCCCAGGCGCAGATCGTCGAACGGAAGAAGGGCCTGAAGCGCGAGATCGAGGCCGCCACGAAGCGGCGCCGGGAGGCGCAGGAACGACGCGATCGCGCCACCGCCGAGATCGAACAGCTCGAAAAGGCTCGGAAACAAGCCGAGACCGGCATCGCCGGGTTCCAGACCGAAATCCAGACCCTCGAAACGAGGAAGGCCGAGATCGAGAAAGCCTACGAAGCCCTCCAGGTCGAGTACCGCGCCTGCGCCAAAGAACTCGAGATGCTCGATCACACCTGGCAGAGTCGCTCCAAGATCGCCGACTCGACCCGCGCGAAGCTTGGCGAACTCGACGTGAAGCTCGCCGAAATCAAGACGCATATTTCGAACAAAGAGAGCATTCTGCGTGCCGAATACGACTTCGACGTGGCGCAGATCGGAACCCAGCTCCGGAAATACGAGAGCCGTGCCGACCTGGCCGGCCAGATCGCCGCCCGCCGTTCCGAACAGCAGCAGCTCGAGCCGGTGAACCCGCTTGCGATCGAGGAATACGAGAAAACGAAAGAGCGCTTCGAGTTCCTGACCGGTCAGATCCGCGACATGACCGAGGCCGCCGTCTCGCTCGAACAGGTCATCGCCGAGATCGAGAAGATCTCCAGCGAGCGGTTCCTCGAAACCTTCGGACAGATCGACAACGCCTTCGGCGAGATCTTCCGGGTCGTCTTCCCCGGCGGCTCGGCCCGGCTGAAGCTCACGACGCCCGAGACGCCGCTGGAGAGCAACGTCGAGATCGTCTGCCAGCTTCCCGATAAAAAACTGTCGACGATAGAATTGTTCTCTGGCGGCGAAAAGGCCATGATCTCGATCGCCCTCCTGTTCGCCATCCTGCAGGTTAAGCCGCCGGCGTTTTGTATACTTGATGAAATAGAAGCGTCCCTCGACGAGGCGAACGTGCGCCGGTTCACCCGCCTGCTCCGCAGCTTCGCCGACAAGACGCAGTTCTTCATCATCACCCACAACAAGGAAACCATGCAGGCCGTCGACGTCATCTACGGCATCGCACTCGAAAAATCCGGAACATCGCGCCAGATCTCGATCAGGCTCGAAGATCAGGAGAAGATCCGGGAATTCACAGCCCGCAAGGGTGTCAGCGTGACCGAGCGGCTGAAAGCCGCCGTCGCCGCCGAACGTGCGCAGACCACCGGCGCCGACGCCGGCCAGTTCAGCCAGCCCAGGGAGTCAGCTTCATGAGCGAAAGCAGCGAACCCAAGATCCAGGCGCCCGAAACTGCGACCGCGCCGGAAAGCGCTTCAAAGCCTCCGGTGCCGCGCAACGAATGGACCGAGCCCCGTCTCGTCGTCCTGCTGATCGGCCTCTGCCTTCTGCTCGAAGGCGGTCTCATCTATTACCAGAGCGGCCCGAACCAGATCATCATCTCGTCGGTCACCGCCCTCGCCGGCCTGACGCTCCTGCTGTTCGCATGGCTCGTCCCAATCGAGGATGAGCAGGAACTCCCCCCGGAAGGCGAGATCCTTCCCGGCGAGAAAGCTCCTCCGCCGGCCCAGCTCCAGGCTGAGCAGCCGCCAGAACAGATTCTCGTTCAGCCTCCTACGACGGCGCCTCCGCCCGTTGCCGTCGAGACGCCGGTCGTTCCACCTCTCGGCGAAACGGTTCCAACGCCCCCCGTCGCGGCGATCGAAGTCGCGAAGAAGCCCGCCGTCGAGGAAGAGCCTGCGCTCACCTGGTATGAGCGGCTCAGCACCGGCTTGCGCAAGACACGCGAAAGCTTCGTCGGCAAGGTGA
>JAGOCE010000154.1 GCA_017998915.1 Candidatus Ozemibacteraceae bacterium | reverse complement strand
ACCTCCAGGCCGGCATCACCGCAGGAGATCTGAACCAACCCGGCGTCACGACTCCGGAAGCGGCTCTCGAAGCCGCGGCCCGGGCGAATGAACCCGGCTTCTTCGTGTTTCGCGACATCGTCCCTTTCCTTGGGAAACCCGAGATACAGCGCCGCATCCGCACCGTGAACACCGCGTTCCGAGGGCAGAACCGTTTTCTCTTCCTGCTCGGCGGCGACATCCATCTCCCCGTCGATGTCCGCAAGGACGTCTACCTGCTCGACTTCGGCCTGCCCGACCAGGTCGAGCTCGCTGACCTGATCGAGCGCGCCTTCGCGACCGCGGCCAAGCGGGGGGCGGAGAATAAAATGACACCGGAAGACCTGGCCGCCGCGGCGACGGCCCTCCAGGGTTTCACGGCAACCGAAGCCCAGCAGAGCCTCACCAAGCTTCTCTGGGGCGTGAAAGTCATCGACGGCTCGTTCGTGAAACAGCTCCAGGAAGAAAAAGAGCAGCTCGCCCGCAAGGAGGGCATTCTCGAGTATGTCCGCACGGACTCCTCCCTCGCAGACGTGGGTGGTCTCGAGAATCTCAAGAACTGGCTGATGAAGCGGCGCCGGCTGTTTTCCCCGGAAGCGGCGGCGGCGGGGCTCAGGCCTCCGCGAGGCCTGCTGATGATGGGCATCTCCGGCTGCGGCAAGTCGCTGTCGGTCAAGGCGATCAGCTCGCTGTGGAACCTGCCGCTGTTCCGGCTCGACATGAACCAGGTGTATTCCGGCCTGCACGGCTCACCGGAAGGCGCATTCCACCGGGCGATCAAATCGATCGAGTCGATGGCGCCGGCCATTCTCTGGTTCGATGAAATCGAAGGCGGCATCAGCAGCTCGACGATGAAGGACGGCAGCACCGGCTCGCACATCTTCTCGGCATTCCTCACCTGGATGCAGGAAAAGAAAGCCGACGTGTTCGTGGCCGCCACCGCCAACCGCATCGATCTGCTGCCCGCCGAGATCATCCGCAAGGGCCGCTTCGACCAGGTGTTTTTCATCGACCTGCCCAACGACCGCGAGCGCGAGGAGATTTTCAAAGTCCACCTCCAGCGGCGCGGCGTCGATACCGCAACCTTCGACCTCACGCTTCTCAGCGTCTCGACCGAGTTCTGGAACGGCGCCGAGATCGAGCACGTCGTCGAGGCGGCCATGGTCGAAGCCTTCGACCGGGGCGCCCAACTGACGCTCGACGATCTGTACACGATCATCCGCGGCACGGTTCCCCTCTCGCGAACAATGGCCGAGCAGATCAAATTCATCCGCGCCTGGGCAAGCGAGCGCGCCATCTCCGCCTCGAAATCCGACAAGTAGGGCGCGCACGATCCGTTTTGCATCCTGCCTCCCCCGTTCAACCTGAACGTGTCGAAGGGGGAACGAGCTTCGTGTTTTGACAGGCTCGGCTCGAACGGGTTGCACCCAGCCTCTCATCATGCAGACATCAACGGTCGCACGCCTCGCGAACCCAGTATGCGCACATGGAAGTGCGCGCGTACACAATTTGTCTTGCGTGTTGAATGTTTTTGATGTATAGTAATGTTAGATGAAGCTAACAATGTGTCACGGGTGAAACTTCCGATGACAGACCGGCTTGGGCGGCGCGAGCCGCAGGAGACGAAACAGATATGGTAAAGATGAACGTCACGCTTTCCGATCTGGCGATCGGTGAGACGGCGACGATCAGAGACATCGACGCCTCCACCCCTGCGGGCAACCGCCTTCTCGAGCTCGGGTTCATTCCCGGCACGCCGATCACGGCCATCCAGCGCGCCCCCATGGGCGATCCCGCGACGTTCTACATCCGCGGATACCGCATCGGTCTCCGGCGCAGCGAGTCCTCGCTCGTCAGCATACACCCTGTCAGACGGGCCGCCTGAGCGGACAAGCCATGGCCCCGGTCCGCGTTTTTCTGATCGGCAACCCGAACTGCGGCAAAACAAGTCTCTTCAACGCCATCACCGGCGAGCGCCGGCATGTCGGCAATTGGCCGGGCGTCACGGTTGATCGCATCGAGGGCATTCGCCGGGTCGGCGATCGCGAACTGATCGTTTCCGATCTCCCCGGCACATATTCCCTCACGCCTGCAAGTCCCGAAGAGCGAGTCGTTCTCGATCAACTCGACGAGATCGCCGGCGCCACGATCCTGAATGTCATCGATGCGGGAAATCTCGAGCGCAACCTCTTCCTCACCATGCAGCTGCTCGAGCTCGGCCTGCGCCCCTGGCTCGTGTTCAACTGCTACGACGCTCTCAAGGCCTCCGGCGCAGAGCTCGACCTCGAAAAGGTCGCGAAGCTCACCGGCTGCAGGGTCTTCGCAACCATTGCCCGGACCGGGGAAGGCATCCCCGCGCTCACCCATGCCCTTTCAGAACCGTCACCGGCCGCCTCCCCCGACGTCGATCCGCCCGTGATGCGGCTTCCTCGGCCATGGCAGTCGGCCGTGGAAACGATGGCGCCAGCGATCTTCCGGCTGGCCTGGCCGGACGTGACACCCTCCAGGCGACTTCTGATAATCCAGGCCCTCATCGGGCAGTCGTCGTCGCACCCCCTCCCCGAAACGGAAATCCCGCAGCAGATCGAGCCGATCCGGGCGAAACTTCTCCAGGCCATCGAATCCGGCGGCGAGTGCGTTACCGGCGCCGGAGGCCTCCCCTGCCGCCTCGCGACGGACCGCTACGACCGCATCTCACGTCTCCTGAAAGCGACCCACAAGCCAGCACCGTCAGCCGAAGACAGGGTCTCCTCGGGCCTCGACCGCATCTTCACCCACAGGTTCTGGGGCATCCCCATCTTCGCAGCGCTCATTGCTCTGATGTTCTGGACGACCTTCTCGCTCGGGGCCTATCCGGCCGACACGATTGAAGCCGGCGTCGACCACCTCCGGGAAATCGGCGCCGCGCGCCTTCCGGCCGGCCTGTGGCGAGACCTTCTGCTGGACGGCATCGTCACGGGCCTCGGCGGCATCCTGGTCTTCCTCCCGAACGTGCTGATTCTCTTTCTCTGGATCTCACTCCTCGAAGACTCCGGCTACATGTCGAGGGCCGCCTTCCTCATGGACAGGCTGATGCAGGGAATCGGCCTCCACGGCCGCGCGTTCGTGCCGCTGCTGATGGGATTCGGTTGTAACGTCCCGGCGATCATGTCGACCCGACTGCTCGACGACAGGCGCCAGCGCCGGCTGGTGACCCTGCTCATGCCGCTCGTCGGCTGTTCGGCCCGTCTGCCGGTGCTTGTTTTATTCTGTGGAATATTTTTCCCTGAACGCCCGGGTATTACCCTTTCGATCCTGTATTTCATCAATCTGCTCGTGCTCGTCACGGTCGGAAGGCTGCTCAGCCGTCTCATGCCTCCCCTCTCGCAGGCGCCGTTCATGCTCGAAATGCCGCCCTATCGGCTTCCGACCTGGCGAAGCGTGAAATCGATGCTCTGGGATAAAACCTGGCACTTCCTCGAAAAGGCCGGCGGCGTCATCCTGGCCGGCACGATCCTGGTCTGGAGTCTGACGGCATTTCCGCGCGACGTTTCGTACAGCCGCCCCTACCAAGCCGAGATCGCGGCCCTGAAGGCTGCATCGCAGACCGAAGAGATCGGCGGGCAGATCGCCGACCTCGAAGAGTCGCTGGCCCGCGAAACGATGGAACGCCGTTACATGGGCAGCCTCGGCCGGACGCTCGAGCCCCTGGTGCGGCCTCTCGGCTTCGGCTGGCGCGAGGCGGTCTCACTCGTTCCTGGATTCCTGGCCAAGGAAAGCATCGTCTCGACACTGTCGGTCCTGTACAAGCCCGTCGACAAAGATCTCGGAACGGCCATGCGCCGCGAGGGGATGACGCCGATGATCGGCTTCCTGTTCATGCTGTTCACCCTCCTCTACGTGCCATGCCTGCCGACCGTCGGCGTCATCTGGCGCGAGACGAAGTCGGCCGGTTTCACCCTCGTCGCGACCCTGCTTCCGGGCGTCCTCGCCTGGTCCCTGACCTTGATCACGGCGACCATTGCCGGAATATCCAGGACGGCCCCGGCAGCCTCTTCCCCGAGCTGCGACACATTCGTGATTCTGATTTCGATCGGCTTCGCCGTGTGGTATCTTGTCCGAAGGCTTCGCGCCGACCTCGGCGGAGAAAGTCCGTGCGCGTCGTGCAGAGGAACGAGCTGCCGCGTCGTCCGGTCAGACGGCGAAAAAACATGACAAGGCGGGTGCCCGAATGAAGGAATCAGGCGAGTCTCCGCGTTCGAAGAAGGCGCTCTCGAGCACGCTCGAGTCGTATCTCGAGCACATCCACGAACTCCAGCGCAAATACGGCGCCGTTCGCGCCACCGACATCGCCGCGGCCATGGGCTGCACCACGCCGTCCGTCACCAACGCGCTTCGGCGGCTGGCGAAGCTCGATCTGATCAGATACGAAGCATACCGGCCCGTGACCCTCACGAAGCTGGGCGAATCGACGATCAGAAGGCTCAATTCCCGGCATCGGGTCCTGGCCGACTTTTTCCTGAACGTCCTCGAACTTCCCGAAGAAATCGCTGAAGAGGAAGCGTGCAGCCTCGAGCACAAGATCTCCCCCGCGACGATCGCACGCCTCGCCGATTACATGGAATTCCTCCATCAGGACCTCGGGGATACGACCATGCAGCGTCGGAAGCGCGATTTCGCGAATTTCAGGAACAGGAAGCAGAACACCCGTTCCTGACCGCTCGCCCCACCGAAAAACGCGACCGCCCCGGATCATCTGTCCGGGGCGGTCGCGTCTTGGATCTCTCTCAGTGAGTGGTCACGGTCGCCATTTCGCTCTGGAAGCGGGTGTAGACTTCATAGGTCGTCAGGCGTTCCAGAAGATCCTCTTCCTGGTTTTCCATCCAGACCAGGAAATTGTCGTCGGTCATCAGTTCCGTAATACCTACCATCGCGGGGTGCACCATACTCGTTGCTTCCTCCTCGGCTTCGCGAATTTTTCGTTCCAGGTAATCTTTCGTACGTTTTCGTTCGATTCCGAAGAGGCTATCGGCAACTTTTTTTCTTTTTGTTACGGTGTTCCTTCATCTCCGCTCCAGATCACGCTTCTTGCTTCATGCTCGCCGATTCGTTAGAATGAAATCGGAACCGCTGAATATGCGCGGCTCACTTTTCAGAGAGGAAGAGGAATATATGCCGGTTATCACGATTTCGAGGGAGTTCGGCGCGGGCGGCACCTTCATCGCCCTCAAGCTTGCGGAGGCGATCGGCGGCACGTGCGTCGAGAAAGAGATCATCCACGAGATCGCCCAGAAGATGGGCAAGTCACGCGAAGACCTGAACGACTTCGACCAGGATTCCTACAACCGGGTGGGCGTCTTTTTCCAGGAAGCCCTTTCCAGCATCGCGAAGGGCGGCCGCGTCTTCCATCCGTTCGGCATGGGCCCCCTCGACTGGGAAAGCACGAGCTACTACATCCCCTCCTTCCCCGATCAGGAATACAAGCACGAAGAGTACATCGACGTGCTGACGGCCGTCATCAAGGAACTGGCCGCGAAGGGGAACGTCGTCATCCTCGGTCGCGGGGCCGGCCGCATCCTCCAGGACCTTCCCGACTCCACGCACATCCGCATCGTGGCAGACATGAAGGACCGCATCGCCCGCGTCATGGACGAGCAGAAGATCGACGAGGCGAAGGCGACCGAGATCATCGAGAAGAAGGACGCCGCCGCGAGCGCGTTCATCTCCGACTTTTTTGACGTCGACTGGAACGACCCGCACCTCTACCATCTCACGCTCAATACAAGCCGCATCGCGCCCGAAGCCGCCCTTCCGATGCTTCTCGCGGCCGTCAAACGGCCGGCTGCATGATCTGAACCTCTTCTCATGTCGCTTCGCTCCTTCAGCCTGGTTCTCATCGTCTGCGGCATTCTGGCCTACGTCCTCTATTCGTCCGAGCCCCCGACGAGCGAGATCTGGAAGGTGAAGGCGGCCGGAGAGGTCACGACACAGCCCGCGGAGGTCGGCAGCAGGTCCGTCTTCCTGGTTCGACAGCAGCAGATCGCCGCGATAGATCCCGACGGGACGATCGCGGGCCCGGTGCAGCTTGATGCCCCGGCCCGGCACCCTCTCGTCGGGATCGCGTCCGGCGTCCTGGTCTCGGACCGGGAAGGCGGATACGCGTTTTATTCCCCCTCCCTGACCAGGCTTTGGAAACGCGCGACGCTCTCCCCGTCCGACCTCCAGCCCGTCGCCCTGCCCGGGAACCGGCTGGTGGTCGCCGGTGCCCCCGACGTGTTGTTCGGGCTCGAAGGGACGACCGGCGAGGCACTCTGGGAAAGCCATTTTGAAGGCACCGTGATGCACGTCGTGCCTGGCGAGACGATCGCGGTGGCGTATGGCTATGACGACCTGAAGAAGCCCTCATGGAAGATCTGCGCAATCGACCCCGACGACGGTTCCGTCATCTGGAAGCACCCGGACCCGATCAGCGACGACGCGCCGATTGCCTATAGCGATTACTTTATTTTCTGCGACACGGAGGGGCGGCCGATCGCCGTCAGCCAGGAGACGGGCAAAGTAGCCTACAGGCACGACTCCGACGGATACAAGATCGCCGGCATCACCGGCAACTCCCTCCTGCTTCTCGCTGCCGGCGGCACCCGCATGGACTACTGCGACCTTCCAACCGGCATTTCCTGGAGCGTCACGCTCCCCTCGCCCTTTCTCGGAGCCCTCGCCGTCGACGGCGACCTCCTGTTCGCCGACGGCCGCAGTGTCCGGTGCATCGAGGCGCGGACAGGCGTCATTCACTGGCAGCGAGACCTCGGAAAGACGTTCGACTGGTTCGTCCATGGAAACGCGCTGGGCATCACCTACAAAGATAACTTCCTCGCCCGCCACACCCGCGTGACGCTGTTCACTCCCGACAAAGCGAGGCCTGTCTGGACGGCCCTGGATTCCGGCCGTTTCTACAAGCCGATGTCGTCGACGCGCGGCGACCTGCTCTTCTGCCGCAGCGGCAACATCCGGCTCATGCCCTCCCCCGAGCTCCCGCCCGGCGCAGAACCAGTCGCGACCGGAACCATCGAGCCGCCGCCCCCAGACCGCGCCTTTTATCAAATGCCCGGCGCGGCATCGGCCACAGCTGTGCCCACACACCAGTCTGTTCATGCGTCTCCCACGGCGCCAGCCCCGCTGTTTCTGCCTGCGTCGGCAACTTCGGCAACGACGGCCGCCACAGCCGAGTCCGAGTTGGAAGACCCCGGCGTGGCTCCCTCGGTTGCATCAGCGGCTCAGCGGCCCATCCCTCTCGCCTCACCATCCGGCTGGTGATTCTTCGCACCCGCCAGGCGAAACCCCATCGCATCCCTACCGCAAATTGTCTCCAGCGGCTTTTCTTTGCAGGTTTTGAGGCCATTGCCGCAGAGGGCCGGATCATGGTAAGATGACCGTTCCCTGAGCGTTTTTTCGTTGGAGGCAAGAATGAGTCACATGGCTTTGACCGTCGGGTTCGACATCGGCTCGGTCAGCATCAACACCGTCATCTGCGCACAAAACGGCGACCTGCTCGCCGAACTCCCCTACCAGCGTCATTTCGGCCGCACGCTCGAGCTGTGCGCCCGCACCCTGGCCCAGGTCGAGAAAGAATACGGCCCCGAAAGCATCTCACGGGTCGTCTTCACCGGCACCCACGGCGAAGCCATTGCCGACGCCGTCGGCACGTATTTCGAGATCGAGACGACCGCCCAGACGCGCGGCCTGCACCGGCTGATGCCCGAGGCCCGTTCCGTGGTCTCGATCGGCGGCCATGACTCGGCCCTTCTGCTCGTCTCGTCCGCGAAAGACGGCTTCCTGCTCGAGGATTTCAAGCTGAACGAGGCCTGCGCCGCCGGCACCGGCAGTTTCATCGACCAACAGGCCGAGCGCATCTTCTCCGACCACCAGGAGTTCGAGAAGATCGAAGACCCGCAGAAGCGCATCGAGGCGATTCTCGCGAAGTTCATCGCCGAAGGCCGTGCCTCCGACCACCCCGCGAATGTCGCCTGCCGCTGCACGGTGTTCACGAAGTCCGACATGATCCACCTGCAGAACAAGGGGATCCCGGTGAAGCACATCATCGCCGGCCTGCACGAGGGCGTCGCAAAGAACTTCAAGTCGACCCTCATCAACAACCGCACCCTCGCCGAGCCCGTCGCCTTCATCGGCGGCTATGCCACGAACGACCTCGCACGCACGGCGTTTTCCAAGATCCTCGGCGTGAACGTCGTCGTTCCGCAGCACCACACCGGTGTCGGCGCCCTCGGCGTCGCCCTGTCGGCCATCGCTTCGGGAAACGGCCGTGCGGTGCGCAGCGCCGAGATCGCGAATCTCAAGAGCGATGCGGCGTTCAAGGCCCCGACCGTCTCCCCGCTCTGCCAGAAGCTCGCCCCGTTCACCCCGTGCGGGGAATCGGCCGGGCTGCCCGCGGGCAATAATACAATAGATGTCTATATGGGTTTCGACATCGGCTCGACGACGACGAAGCTCGTGCTCATGGGTCTCGACCACCGCATCATCTACAAGCGGTACATCCCGACCGAGGGTCAGCCCGTTACCGCGATCAAGAAGTGCCTGACACACATGAAGCAGCAAATCGATGTGTCGCGTGTAAACGTGCTCGGCGTCGGCACCACCGGCTCGGGCCGCGAGGTCGCGAACCTGTTCGTGGGCGCCGATGACGTCGTGAACGAGGTCACCGCACACGCGCGCGGCACGACCCAGTTCCGGCCCGACGTCGACACGATCTTCGAACTCGGCGGCCAGGACGCGAAATACACCTCGCTGAACCAGGCCTTCGTCGTCGACTTCCGCATGAACAAGGTGTGCGCGGCCGGCACCGGCAGCTTCCTCGAGGAGACCGCGAACAAGCTCGGCATCGACATCGCCGGCGAATACGAGAGCCTCGCGCTCGCCGCGAAGACGCCGTTCAAGCTGACCGAACGGTGCACGGTGTACATGGAATCCGACCTGATGTCCTATTTGCAGATGGGCGCAGCCCGCGAAGACCTGCTCGCCGGGCTATCGCGCGCCGTCGTTCACAACTACCTCAACCGCGTCGTCCAGGA
>JAGOCE010000153.1 GCA_017998915.1 Candidatus Ozemibacteraceae bacterium | reverse complement strand
ATCGCGGACACTCCCATGGTCCAGAGCCCCAAGCTACATTCAGCTACGATCATCAATCCCATCAGAAAGTAGAATTGTTCCTCATAGCACAGCGACCATGCGGGCCCGAGCAGCAGATACTCGGGCTCGGAAAACAGCAAAGGGCGCCAGGTTTCAGTGAGAGTCAGATTACCGATAATCTGCTGACAGGAAGGAACCTTCAGGGGGCTCACTTCCCCTCCCGTGAGTAGGAGTGATGCGAAGCCATAGAGAACCACCAGAAATACGAGGGACATCCAGTAGGGTGGATATATCCGACGTAATCGGCGCAGAAAATATGCTCCCACAACCCGCCATTTCGAAGTGACTGACTTTTTCAGAGAGGATACTGTGGAAGCAGCGATGCAATATCCGCTGATGACAAAGAAAAGGATAACGCCGATGTCAAAATTGTCGAGAAACTTGAAAATACCCGTCTCTATCAGAGATTCTGGCGAACGGAAGGTGTTTTTGGGAAGAGAGTGGTAGAAAACTATCATGAGCGAAGCAACTCCCCTCCATGCATCGAGAGTTATATATCGAAAAGACTGTTTTTTCTCAGACACGCATCATATTTTCCCTGAGGTGGGATGTGTCATGGAAGTCGGGGGACGTGATGCCAGATTCCAAACGCTTTTCCAGAAAGCGGCTCAGTTTGAAAAAGAGTTGAATTCCGTATCATGTCCCCACCACGGTTGGCTCGTCTTGTGCGGCTACAGGGCGCCCTGGGCGGCATTGTCGAGCGTCTTCCAGACGTCGACGGCGGCGGGGAGGGGTTTGCGGAGTTCGGAGAGGGAGAGCACCGGCCCCTTGCCCGTGTTCATGCGGAGCTGGAATGCCTTGATGTTCACGCCATTCTCGATCTTTTCGAGCTGGCCGATCGGGAAGCTGACCGAGAACGCATCGGCCGCGCCGACGACGACGCTCCAGTTGTCGGGCAGTTCGGGCGCGGCGTTGAAGTTCGACATGTCCAGGAACATGAGACGGTCTTTTTGGAAACGGACGAGAAGTTTCCCGTTCACCTCGATCGGGCCGTCGCTTTCGCGGAATTTTCCGACGATCCACAGCCGGGTCGTTTCGGTCGTCGACGGGTCGATGAGCGTGCAGAGAACGTCGGAGGGCAACTCCTCGATCGTGCCGATCGCCTCGCGCTCGAACATGAGATCGAGTGGCGCCATCGGCACGGCTGCGCGTGGCGCCATTCCCAGCTTGATGTAGAGGCGGTCTTCACCGTTCTCGAACGCGTAGCCCTGCCGGAACGTCCAGAGTTCGGGCGCCCGGAACAGAAACTCGGTCTTGCCTGTGTCGACGAGCTTTTGCAGGAGGGGTTTCACCTCGCCAAGCAGCGACGCGTCTTCGGTGGCTGCGCGGATCAGATCTCTGAAAGCCTCGAGCAGGTCGCCCTGGATGATTGCGACGCGGCCGGCGCGCAGCAACTGGGCGGGCGTCGGCTTCCCCTTTTCGAGGGCTGCCCGCAGCTCGTCCTGCACCGCGGCCGTCAACCCCTCGTCGTCACGCGCGAGGATGTCAGGGTTCAGCTCAGCGGCTTTTTCGAGCGCATCGATTGCCGGGCCGTTCTCCTTGCGCGACCAGTGGGCCATGGCGAGATCGAACAAAGCCTCGGGCTTGTTGTCGGCGGCGGCGGATTTTGCCTTGGCAAGCTCCTTGTCTCCGGCCCGGGGCCTGATTTTACGCACAGGCTCGACGTAGGGTTTCGGCTTCGACTCGCGGACCTCGAAATGCCCGACTTCGGGCCCCCAGCGCCAGTTCGTGTAGATTTCCTCTCGCGGGAAGAGGCGGCCCGTCAGTCGGCGGTTGTCGGATTTGCGTTGTTCGTTCGCCTCGCGTTCGAGCCGCTCGCGGCATTTTTTCACCCAGAAGACCGACAGCAGGTCTTTGTCATCGAGGGCGCGCATCGATTCGAAAACCGCCTGCGCCTCTTCGTACCGGCGCCGGTTGAAGAGGTCCTGGCCGGCCGAGAAGAGGCGCGACAGCTTCACGCTCAGCGGCGTGCGCGAATAATACGTCAGGTCGGGCGAGTCGGAGGTCATCGGCACGGTCTCGGCCGCCGGGGCGGTTCCGGCGAGGGCCAGCCAGAGGGCGGAACAGATCAGGAAGCGTCTGGATGGGAAGTTCATAGGTTCAGTTCATTCACCTTCGTCCTGCGGTGACATACCACCGAGAATATTCTGCATATCGGGGCTCTCGATGAGGTTCTTCATCTTCTCGCTGTTCATCAGGAAATCGTAGTCGCCCCGCTGGATCGCCTCCATGACCTCGGGGTCCTGGAGGACGCCCTGCATCGCCTCGTTCTGGCCGAGGTTGGAGATATTGTCCATGAATGAGCCGTCCATCAGCATCGACTGGACCTGGGAGTTGACGTTTTTCTGCTGTTGTTGCAGGTTGTCGGAAGCGGGCCCCTCGGCCTGCGAACCTGTGGGCGAAGCCTTCTCCTGCGGCACGCCCTCCCGGATCGCCGGCCCCCCGGACGTCGTCTTTCCGCCAGGCGCCGGATCATACCGGGGAACCGGCCGGTTTCGCGGCTGTTGAGGCTCTTCCGACGGTTCGTCGGCCGTCTTCAGACTCAGCACCTTGTCGGCCGGGATCTTCACCTCGCCGAGCGCCTCTGTCTTCAGCCGGTAGACGCCGTCCTTGAACTCGATCAGCTCGCCGCGGAGCGTCGATTTGTCTTTGAGCGTTACGGTCATCAGCGACTCGGCGGCGAAACCGGGTGCGGCAAGAAGGGCCAGGGCACCAGCAAGGGCGAAAATCCGTCGCATATCGTTCACGTCCTTCCACATCATCTGCGGATGAGTTTTTGCTAGTCTATCCCGTAGGCGGCGGGCGCGTCAAATGCCGCCGCCCGGAGCGGGACATGTAATAAATTATAAATGTTATATATTTGTATTTTTGCCATACCGCCGGAAGGGACGAATAGCCGGATACGCTTTTTCCGAGCGCATTCTCAGACCGTCCAGATTTTTCTTGATCCGGCGTATTGACCGGCCGGGGCGAGTCTCCTATAATACCGGCAATCCGTCGAGCGGAATTTTCATGAGGGGAGACAATCATGATCCAGAGAAATGAAATCTTCAAGTGCGCGCACTGCGGGAATATCGTCGAGGTCGTCCACGGAAGCGGCCCGGTGGTGGTCTGCTGCGGCGAGCCCATGGCGAAACTGGTCGAGAACACCGTCGACGCCTCGAAAGAGAAGCACGTTCCGGTCATCGAGCGCCAGAACGGCGGCATCCTGGTGAAGGTCGGCAGTGTCGCCCACCCGATGGAAGAGAAGCATTACATCGAGATGATCCAGCTGATCGTCGACAACAAGGTCTGCACCCAGTATCTGAAGCCGGGCGACAAGCCCGAGGCTTTCTTCCCCGTTTCAGCCGCGAAGGTGGCCGTGCGCGAATACTGCAATCTGCACGGTCTCTGGAAGAGCGAAGGCTGATCGCACGCGTTCTCCCCGGGCCATTGACAGGGTAACGTCAGCAATCCGGAGGGAGGACGCAGTATGCGCGACGTCATTTAGACAGCCGCGGGGGCGGCTGGCCACACGGTCTGCCGCCCTCGCCATACGCCTTCGACGAAGCCTGCGTTTTCTTTCCGTTCAGAAAACAGGCCGGTCACGATTCCTCGAGAGGGGAATCACGATCGGCCTGTTTTGCCGGGAGGCGATCAATATCGCCGTCTATGGCGCTCGTTTCTGCGCCGTTCCTTCTGCACCTTTTTTGGCGCAGGATCGGGTACCGGGAAGGTGAGATGGCCGGACCTGGAGGCTCCCGAAGGATCGGAACCGGTGAGAGACAGCGTTCCACCGGAAGGTAGCCCGTCGTCGCGCAGAATCAGCCCATCCATCTGGAGCATCATTTTCCATGGGCGACCCCAGGCGTCCGTGCCCTCGACAGACAGTTTGCCGTCCAGGACGCCTCCCTGCGTCATCGCCCCTCGAACGATCACCCCGCTCCGGCCGCGAGCCTTGAATACGAGGTCAGCATGAACATGGCCGGCGACGGGCCGGATACGGCCGTCGAGACGGGTCTGAAACGCGCCGTATTTTCTATACTCCCACGAATTGTATGACCGGTCTCGGACGACCGTCTCATCGGAGCGCGCTTCGAACCTCGGCATGACGGGAAACGCCCCGAGGCCGAGCAGGGCCGCGCTACTTTTTCCCGTATCGAGTACCTGTCCGAGCGCCTCGTTACTCCGGGGTTCGTCGACCAGACGCCGGAGCGCGGCGAGACTCCGGGAGAGCTTACGGACGACCGCAGCTTGCTCCGGCGTCAGGACGATCCCTCCGGGGGTCTGCGGCATGTCAGCGCGGACAGTGTCGCCGGAAAACGCCGGAAGGATGGGCATCGGGGCAATCTGTTGGTCAGGCATGGGCGCCGGCGGGAACGCGGAGGAGGATGGAGGCGCCATCGGCGACGGGGGCGGGGGCGGCATGACGGCCGTGGCCGGCGGCTGAAAGCTCACGGGATTGGTCGCTGCTTCTGGCTGAGGCGCCGCGGAGGCCACACCCGGAAGCGAGGAAACGGCCGGGAGCGTTCCGTTGACGGGCAGAGGCAGCGTCGGCGGCGCAGGCGGCAGCGCATCATTGCTGAGAAGAGGGGTGTCCGGCGAGCCCAAAGGAGGCGGAGGAGCAGGCTGCGCCACGGCCGGCGGCATCTGAAAGGCCGGCGGCGGTTCCATGACCGTCTCTGCGGACAGAATGGACGGCAGAAGCAGGGCGCAGGCAACCGCGGCACGCCACGTCGTGTTTCTCATGCTGATTCCCCTTCACTGTGTGATATTGCAATAGCCGTGTGCCTCAAGCATACCCGCCGTTTCCCCTTCTGGCAACAATTTCAGTGTGTCGCACGTCGTTGGTTCCTATCATGACAAAAGCCAATTTCGCGTTCTTCTTCGTGCTGAGACTCTCGAAGCACGAGAAGTTCACGCCCTTCTCGCCAGATTCAGGGAAACGGGTGGTTTTCACCTTGAAGACACACGCGTCCCCCTCCCGGAAAATGCCTCTTGAAAATCGAACCGACCTGCGGTATACTCAAAATCACCCAAGGGGCTGTAGCTCAGCTGGGAGAGCGCGACATTCGCATTGTCGAGGCCGTCGGTTCGATCCCGATCAGCTCCACTGAAAAGTTCCTCGTTCGCCGTTTCACAGGCCAACGAGGATTTTTCTTTTTCGGCATCTTCCCATTGCAAGGAAGCGGTGTGACGTGCAGAAGAGATATCACTTGCTATTATTAAACTTGCTGTCCAAATTACCCAGGCCATCTCTGTTTGCCCGGACCACCACCTTCACCGGTTCAGGGATGGAGGCGGAAGGCTGATTGTTACAAAATGTCGGCACTTTCACGTAAGTGTCAACATTTTGTAACATATCCACCGAGAACCTTATGTCTCGAAAAAGCAACCATCTGAAGAGCCTGCGGGAAGCGCGTTTGGGACCATTCTTTCGGCCCAAGGAGGTCGAGGTGCTGGGGGTTTCACGCACCGCCATAGAGAGACTGGTGAAAAAGGGTGACGTGGAGAAAGTTGGGCCAGGACTCTATCGACTGACCGAGATCGAGCCGGATGAACAAGAAACCGTGGCGATGGTGGCATCCGCCATCCCCGATGGGGTCATCTGCCTTCTCACCGCTTTGCGACACCACGATATCGGAACCCAGAATCCTCACGAGATTTGGATTGCCATTGACCGAAGGGCCCGAAAGCCGACTCACCTCCCCGCAAAGGTTCGTTTGTTCCGTTTTTCCGGGGCCATGATGACCTATGGAATCCAAACCAAATACCTGCGGGGACTCCGGCTACGTATTACTTCTCCAGCCCGAACGGTGATCGACTGTTTCCGGTATCGGAAAAAGCTCGGGATGGATGTCGCTCTCGAGGCGTTCCGGGAAGCCGTTCGGGGCCGGAAAGTGACGACGGAAGAAAAGGACACTACCCGCGCCCAGTACTGGCGCGGATATCTGACCCGCAACAGTCTGCCCGGTGCCCCCATCGATTTCCCAATGGTCGGGGAACGTCTGATTGCCTTTCTTGAACCTCTGTGGGAGGCTATGACCGCGAACGCGAGCTTCGGCAAAAATTGGAAGCCAGGGGGGCCTTGGAAAAGCGAAGAGGGAAGGGCTCAATGACGATTCCCAACCGGCAAGGAAGCGGTGTGACGCGCATAAGTTATATTACCTACTATTAAAAGAAAGTTGTCCAGTTGTGCGGCCTGGTTCATGCCGAGCTTGTGTTCGAAACTCTGTGAAATCGTCTCTGCCCAGGCTGCCAACGGGACCAGCACCGCGCAAGCGGAGATCAGAAGAAACCTGAAAAGCTTCTGCACGGATGCCTCCAAGAGGGGAAATTCTCTCATCAGCATAGGCCACGAGCACCGGAGATGCAAGCGTTATCCGCATACCTGACGATGTCGGATAATGCAATTATTCTCCAGCATATCGTATCAGAACATGGTAAGTTCGGGGTACCCGTTCAGTCAGGGGTAAAACGTGCATGAATCAGGAGGTTGAAATGCTTCGCCACACTCCATCTTATTCTTTGTTGTCCGCGCTCTTCTTCCTGGGCCTGTTCTGTATTGCACCATATTCAACGGTCCGGGCCATGGATACCGCTTCCGCGGCAGAGCCCCGGGTCGGCCGGTCGGTTTCTGGATCGCTCTATGATTTCACCGTCAACGACATCGATGACAAGCCGGTCTCCCTCGAAAAATGGCGCGGCAAGGTTTTACTGATCGTCAACGTTGCCAGCAAATGCGGCTTCACGGGCCAGTATGCGGGTCTTCAAAAGTTGTACGAGACCTATCGCGAACGAGGCTTCGAGGTTCTCGGATTTCCCGCAAACGATTTTCTCTGGCAGGAACCCGGAACCAATTCTGAAATAAAGTCTTTCTGCACGCTCCAATACAAGGTTACCTTTCCCATGTTTTCCAAGATCTCCGTCAAGGGAAACGATCAGCACCCCTTGTACACGTTTCTGACAAACCAGACCCTCCACAAGGCCACCGTCGGGGCAATCTCCTGGAACTTCAACAAGTTTCTCATCGACCGGTCGGGCCAGATCCTTGCACACTTCGGCGCCAAAACGGACCCGCTGTCTCCTGAAATGATCCAAGCGGTCGAAACTGCACTCGCATCATCGACGGTTGCACCAGGCAATATTCCGACACGGTAACATCCCTCTCATTTCGGCGATGAGTTGGAGTGAGAAAGCATCCATGGTAGACTGCCCGCATGCACCCCCTCCGGCTTTGCGAAAGCGCACGCGGTAGAGGCGGCGCACATGGGTGAGAACGGAGAAGGATGATCCGGAAACGACTTTACTGGGTATTCGCAGTCCTGGCCGCCTGCTGTATGCTGCAGGCGCTTCTTGACGGCGCCCGGTATGCCGGCAGTCTTTTCTGGCTCCGGCAGGAAGCGCTGGAAAACGGCAGGGCGAACGTCAATCGCGCCGCCGCGGATATCGCCCGTCTGATCAACGGCCTGCGCAAAGCGGGAGCCGATCTCGCCGAAGAGATCAATACCGGCGACGTGCCCCAGCGCGACATCTCCAAGCGGCTCCAGGAAACGCTCGGGCTCGAGCCGAAACTGTTCGGGATCGGCGTGGCGTTCCATCCGCTGACCGGCGACCCCGACGTCCGCCAGCGCGCCCCCCTGTATGCCACTCGCGAGAAGCTGTCGGCCGTCGGCGCCGACGAACTGCTCGAGGTCGCGCAGTTCCCGGTCTTCCATACCGACCCCCAGGGCAACAGGATCACCGTCGGGAAGGTCTGGGTCGACGTCACCCGCAGTCTCGTCCAGAACGAACTCGACGCGGTCGGCCTGGGGCGCCACGGGTATTCCTTCCTGCTCTCCCGTGAAGGCAGATACCTGATCCATCCGCGACACGAGCTGGTCAAAGCCGGCCGCACCCTCTTCGAGCTCGCCATCGAGCAGAACACGCCCGACCTGGCGAAGCTCGGAAAAGCCGTCACACAGGGAAAGCCCGAGTTCATCGAACTGCAGTCCGGGGAAAGCGGCCAGACGCTGTTGACGTTTTGCGCGCCGGTCGCCGACACAGGCTGGTCCGTCGGATCCGCCTATCTCAACGAGCCCCTGATGCGCCCGACGACGGAGATGAAACGGTCCATGTTCCGGATCATCCTCCTGCTGTGCTTCTTTCTCACCTTCCTCATCTCCCTGCGCCTCACCCAGGATGCCGATGACCTCGAAACGGAAGGCTGGAGCGTCAGCACCTGGGTGTCGCTCGTTTTCACCTTCGGCATCGCGGCCATCTGGTGGTTCACCCTTCAACTCGGGGAATACAGCGACGTCAAAGAGGCCCAGGTTCACGAGTCGTCGGTGCTGGCGCGGATGCAGAACGATTACGCATCCCAGTGCCGGCTGGCGGGAAAGCCGGACCCCCTGTTCGTCCCCACCGGGGTCTACATCGAATCGATCGAGTTCCAGAGCGCGATCAACGTAAAACTCACGGGGTTCATCTGGCAGCGCTGGCCCGCTTCGGCCCCGGAAGGCATCGAGACGGGCACGTTCTTTCCCGAATCCCAGGAAGGCTCGCTCGAGCAGGTGTACGAGGCAACCGAGGGGAATCAGCGGGTGGTGGGCTGGTCGTTCCAGACCGTCGTCCGGCAGACGTTCAACTACTCCACCTACCCGTTCGACATGCAGTCTGTCTGGCTCCGCCTATGGCCGAAACAGATGTCCGGCCCCGTGATCCTCGTCCCCGATTTCCAGGCGTTCGAATCGATGAACCCGCAGTTCACGCCCGGGATCAGCAAGACGATGATCCTTCCCGGCTGGATGATCAAGAGCAGTTACTTCAGCTTTTCGCCGTTCGAGGCGAACACGGACTTCGGGCTTTCCTCGCGCCGCGGAAGCGGGGCACCCCCGGAGCTCCGCTACAACGTCGTCATCCAGCGCGAGTTCCTCGACGCGTTCATCGGCTGTATTCTGCCGATCTTCGTCGTCATCATCCTGATGTTCGCGGTGCTGTTCATCCATACCAAGGACGAAGGCATCGCGGGACGCGTCGGGTTCAACTCCAGCGTGACGGTCCAGGTCGCCGCCGCCCTGTTTTTCGT
>JAGOCE010000152.1 GCA_017998915.1 Candidatus Ozemibacteraceae bacterium | reverse complement strand
CGAAGGAAGGATGGTCCCCAGAAGCGCGGCCAGGGCGCCGAGCCTGCCGCGCAACCGACGACCCTGAAGAAAAGCGAGGTTGACGGCGATTGCGCCCGGAACGATGGTGCCGGTGGCCATCTCGGCCATGAACGCCTTGTCGTCATACCAGCGCTTTCGCAAGACGAGTTCGTGACGCATGACCGTCGCCATCGCGAGGCCGCCGCCGAGCGTGAACAGGCCCACCCGGAAAAAGACCCAGAAGATTTCCCCGAGGGCGATCTTCCCGTTGCCGATCGGAGATGATGTCATTCCGGATGGTCCGTCAGAATGCCCGGCAGGGTGATGTCGATCATGGCGATGCCTCCGGCGAGTGTGGCCATGTTCACCTATCGGCAAAGGTGCATCTTTTCTTGCATGGCGTGGCGGAGCGGGAGTATAATCTCCCCGTTGCAGTGTTCCACAATCACAGGCGAAAAAGCCGGAGGAACAAGGAAAGGGACATCGGATGAAAATTTCGGTTCATCCTGTTAAGGACAGCGAGCGCAAACCTCACATCACCGATAACAAGCAACTTGGATTCTGCAAGCATTTCACGGACCTGATGTTCGTGATGCAGTATTCCGAAGTCGACGGCTGGCACAATGCGGAAATCAGGAAACTCCAGCCCTTCCAGCTCGAGCCATCGACCCTCGTTCTCCATTATGCGCAGGAGATCTTCGAGGGTCTGAAGGCGTATCGCACGAAAGACGATCATATCCAGCTGTTCCGGCCCGATATGAATGCCAAACGGTTCAACCGATCGGCCGCCCGGCTCTGCATGCCGTCGGTTCCGGAAAACGATTTCATCGCGAGTATCGAGGCCCTGATCCGGCTCGAGCATGGCTGGGTGCCGCGCGGCCGTGGTGCCGCTCTGTACATACGGCCGTTCATGTTCTCGACCGACACCACGCTGGGCGTGCGTGCATCATCGAACTACATCTTCAGCATCATTCTGAGCCCCGTCGGCCCCTATTACCAGGAAGGCTTCAACCCGGTCAGTCTCTATGTCATCGATGACCTGGTGCGCGCCGCGAAGGGCGGGCTTGGCGAAGCGAAGACCGGTGCGAACTACGCTGCCAGCCTGCTTGCCGGCCGCGTTGCCCGCGAGAAGGGGTGTGCGCAGGTGCTCTGGCTCGATGCCGCTGAACATCGCTTCATCGAAGAAGTCGGGGCGATGAACATCTTCTTCGTTCTCGACGGCAAGCTCGTGACACCGAGGCTCAACGGCAGCATCCTTCCCGGCGTCACCCGTGACAGCGTTCTGCAGCTCGCAGGACAGCTCGGGCTCAAGACCGAAGAGCGTGCGATCTCGATCGATGAGGTCATCGGCGGCATTACGACCGGCTCGATCACCGAAATTTTCGGAAGCGGCACGGCGGCCAGCATTTCGCCGGTCGGTAGTCTGAAGTATCGCGACCGCGATTACGTCGTTGCGAACCGCAAGGTCGGCCCGATCAGCCAGAAACTGTATGACACCCTGATGGGTGTGCAGTATGGCGACATCTCCGACCCCTTCAACTGGATCCACCCCGTCGAACTGCCCCAGGAAAAAGCCGCGGCCGTCTGATCTTGTTGGCCGATTCGGCATGATACCCCTGCGCCATCCCGACGCCGTCTTCCTCCTGGAGACGGCGTCGGCGGCTGCGCGGGAGATCATGCGCGTCTACGCAGGCGAGTTCGCGGTCGATATGAAGGGCGGCGTTGAGCCGGTGACGCAGGCCGACCGGAACGCCGATGCCCTGATCGTCGGAGCTTTGAAGGCACGTTTCCCGGAAGATGCGGTGCTGAGCGAGGAAAATGGCCTTCAGGCTTCCGGTCGTGCCGGTCGCCGCGTCTGGTTCATCGACCCGGTCGACGGAACGAAGGAGTTCGTCAAGCGGAACGGCGAATTCTCGGTCCAGATCGGCATGTCCGTCGATGGAGTGCTCGAACTTGGCATCGTGCTTCAGCCCGCGACGGGCGATACATGGCTTGCCGCCCGGGACGAAGGATGTCATCACCGTACCCCGGGCGGGGCCTGGTCGCGCGTCGTTCTTCCGCCGCGCGGAGACGGGCCGCTCGTGCTGGCGATCAGCCGGTCCCACCCGAGCATGCTCGCGGTGAGAGCCGCCCGGGAACTCGGTTGCGACCGGCAGTTGGAGCGCGGCGGCGTCGGCCTCAAGTTGATGGCCATCGCTTCGGGAGCGGCGCATTATTACCTGAACGATTCGAACTCCACCAAGGCCTGGGATATCGCCGCACCCGAGATTCTCTTCACTGAAGCCGGCGGGATCGTCACGGATCTGCGCGGCGAGCCCTTCAGATACGATGTGAATGACTACCTGCACCGGAACGGGCTCCTGGCCTCATGCGACCGCGAACTGCACGACCGTCTCCTCGCATTCGCCCGCCGGGAGCGTGATCGCGGCTGAGCCACAGGGTTCAGCCACTTTCGCGTCCCGTTCGTGCTGAGCCTGTGGAAGCACGAGGGGCTCTCACCCTCTTCGGCAGGCTCAGGACAGGCTTCGACAAGCTCATGGCGAACGGGGTGTTCATCATGCTGCAAGTCTTCACAGAGCACTTTTTCCACTGTGTCTCGGTGACTTTCGGGCGCGTTGGTTCATGTGAAATGCTTGTGTCGATGTTCCGCATATTCGGGTGTTTGAAATTCACCGGTATAGATCGTCGAATCATGTGAATATTTTGGCGCTTCGAGCCGATATACCCTCTGCCGCTCGTTCAACCATATCTCTGGGGGTACACATGATCGATCTCAAGGAATATTTGGCTCTCCGCCGGCAGATGTCCGACTCGGAAGAAGACCCCACGCCGCCCGGCAGAGTCGTTCCAAGCCGGAACCAGCTCCTTGCCCAGTCGCGTGGGAGCATCCGGCAGCACCTTCAGCAGCAGCTGGTTGCGGCCCTGGAGAAGTTTTACAGCGAAACGACACCTTCCGATCCCGATCAGATCGTGTAATTCGTGAGTCCAGGAAAAAATATCAGGGGGCACGAAAAAAAAGTGCGGTTTGGCCTGACGACAACGCCGGATGGATGTGATCGATCGCTACATCCGCATGAGTCCAGAAAAAAATCATGAGTCCGGATTTGCGGAGTCGGGGAGCCGGTCCTATAATAGCCGAACTTTCCACAGCCACCCCCCAAGAGAGGTCATGATGAGCCTTCCGTTGCCAGTCTCAGAACCTGTCGCAATCGTCACCCCAGTCGTTCCCCCTGTCGAAAAGCCTCATCTCACGCTTGTTCCTCCGACCGTGCAGGCAAAGGACACCAGCGTCGCCGAAGCCGTTGAACCGGCAACCGACAAGGCCTCTCTTCTCCGGGCTTACAAATCTCAGACGCGCGAATGCTGGCTTTGTGCAAAAATAGCTGGTGCTATTGAGTCTGGCAAGGACTCTTCGGAAGACGACATGTGGCATTTCACGACCTGTGTTCTGAGCTGGGCAAACCTGCCGAATCCCTGATATAACAAGAATAATAGATCTCCGCCGCGGCGAACGTATCGACGTTCGCCGCGGCGCTTTTTCTCCGCACATCCCGTAAGGTGTGCGACCCGGACCGGAAGAAAAAATGCATTCCGCCTAAAGGAACCCTCGCCCGACGTCGATACAGGAAGATGACCCTGCAAAGTCCTAGATATCCCCGAGGAGGAGCCCGCGTGGGACGCAAACCGGTCCTGATTGCCGCGCTTTTGAGCCTTTTCGCCGCTTCCGGCGCTTCGGCAGCTATCTATTCCTATCGCGACGACAAGGGGCGGTTGTTCCTCACGGACAATCCGCCGAACAACAACTACAAGATCGTCGTAACGACGCAGAAGGATCGAGCCGCGCCCGATCTGCCCGGTGCCGTCGCTCCGGTCCAGGCAATGTCATCGATGGCACCCCAGAAGATCATGCTTCCGAACGACGAGTCATTCAGCGAGATCATCAACGAAGCCGCCCGCCGGTATGGGGTTGATCCGTATCTCGTCAAAGCCGTCATCAAGGTCGAATCGGATTTCGATCCCAGCGCGATGTCCTCGAAAGGCGCGGGAGGCCTGATGCAGTTGATTCCCTCGACCGCTCGCCTGGTCGGTTGCAATGACGCGTTCAGTCCCCGCGACAACATCATGGGTGGCACCCGGTATCTGCGGATGATGCTCGACAGGTTCAACGGCGTTCTCGACTACGCTCTCGCAGGCTATAACGCCGGCCCGGGGCGCGTCGAGCAGTATAACGGTGTTCCGCCCTTCCGCGAGACGCGCAACTATGTGACGAAGGTGAACCACTATTATCGCCAGTTTCGAGCTGGTCTGCCAATCGCTGCCAAAAGCCAGACTCGGGTTGCCCGGGCGATTCCTGCTCCCCATTCAGCGCTCAATCAGAAGCTGAATGCCGCCTACGGTGTTTTCCGTCAGGGCGACGTGAATGGTGCCATCCGGGCGTATCAGGATATTCTGAATATTTACCCCCGAAACACACAAGCCCTCTACAATCTCGCCTGCCTCCTCGATATGGAACGCCGGTACGACGAGGCCATCGATGCCTATCAGGCAGCTCTGCGCGACGATCCCTTCCTCGACAAGGCCATCTACAACCTTGCGATCATCTACGAGCGCCTGGGTCAGCACCAGGATGCCATCGCCTCCTGGCACAAGTTCATGCAGGCGACGAAGGACGAAGAGAAGATCGCCATGGCCGAACGGTATGTGAGGGAACTCGAAGAATTTGCCGCGCTGAACCAGTGACAGGAGGGCAGGGAATGGGCGGTCGGAGCACAATCGAGTGGCTGCTGATCATTGGTATTGCCACCAGCTTTCTCTGGCCGTTCATGCAGCTCTGGACTGTCCAGGCGGTTCCGCTCGTCGAGTCCGAAGCGCAGCAGAAAGCAGCTGCGGTGCTGGTGAACATGATGGAAGAGGCGGTATCGAAGCCGCAGCGCGACTATTTTCCCACAACCTCCTTCGAGCCTGTGCCCGGAATGGAGTCGATCGGCCTTGAAGGTAAGACCGAGATCATGCCCCACCCGGATTTCGCGGAGATGACCCTCGTTCGGGTCCAGGTGCGGTGGGGATTCGTGCTGTTCAGGAAAACGCTGACGCTGGAAACGGCGCTGGCTCGCGTGCGGCCGTAACGGCGCCGGAGGGAACGGAACATGAAGGGCACCGGCTGGTATTCACGGGAACTCCTGCTGTTCCTGATGTTTCTGGCAATTGCCGGGGGCGCATCGGTCTTTTTCTTCTTCCTCTCGTCACGTGATGTGAAAACGGCCCAGGACAGTTTCGCATGGTCGCTCGAGGTGAACTCGACTCTCGACAGGATTTCCGAGGAACTCGCGTATGCCGCGCGCATCGAACATCCCTTCGACGGCGAGTCGCAGGAATGCTGGTTCAGACGTCCTTCGCCCGGGAACATGCTCGAACCATCGCTCATTCAGCATGGCCTCGTCTTCAGCGAAGGTCAGCTGGAATATGTCAGCCGGACGGCATCTGAAACGACGAAGCAGAGGGCGTTCCAGGGAATCGAGAATCCGATCCTGAAACATGTGAGAAAGGGAAGTTTTGAGCGGCGCTCATCGAATCTGATCGCAATCACGGTCACCCTGCAAGCGCCAGGCGCATCCGACGAGCAGCAGACGTTCGAGCGGCGCATCTTCCTGAGGGGACGGTGAGGGTGAAGCAATGAGCCTGAAACGATCGGCCGAACGCCTTGCGACCTATCCCGTTCTGATCATGACGGGGTTCACGGGACTCCTGTTCGTCATTCTGGCGGCAAGGGTGTATCTTGCCGATCGCGATTTGGCGATGGACCGGGTGAGGGAACACCAGTCGCTGCTTGCCGCCGAGGCGGGCGTGAACTTCGCCCTTTCCCGTATGCGCCATGCCCTCGTCCAGCCGGATCCCCCCATCCACGCCGATCGCGCCGTGCCCCAGGCGTTCGAAGCGGCCATTCAGCCTGGGCGATGGCGGAGGATTGGCGGCCAGACGGAAGCGTGGTTCAGGATCACCGAGATACGGCGCATCCAGCTGCCCGACCGCAAGGAAACGCCATTGCTCGATGAAAGCGCCCAGTTCCGCATCACCTCGGAAGGCCGCTGCGGACGCCATCTCGCCCGTTCCACCGGCATCATTCACCTGACGGACCTCGTGCGGCGATTCGGGGTCGTCAATAGCTTGAATATGTATTACTATGGGACTCCCCTTCAGCCATGGATACAAAGCGCCGAAGGACTTGGCGCCGTCATGGCGGCGAACGCCGATCTGTTCCGGGGCGATCTCGTGTCGCCTCGTGGACTGATCTTCGATGCCCGGCTGATCTCGCGTATCTTCCAGCCCGCCGAGACCGACTCATTTGCACTTCCAACCGGCACGGCGGCGGTCGGCGGCTCCTATGGCCGGTTCTACTCCCGCGACGGGGAATCGCCCTGTCTTGGTCCCCTCTACTGTCAGACCCCCGTCATTGTCGATTCGCACAGGTTTTTCGGGCCGGTGCAGACGGCCGGCTGGTTCTTCCGGCGTGGCTCGGCGAAGCCTGTGATCGACGACGGGCAGATGGCGGTGGCCCTCACTTCCAGCCGGCGGATCCAACTGGCGACGGACAACCTGGAAGGGGAAATGCCGGTGGGCACCTGTGTGGATCAGGATTCACAGCCCAATTCGTCGTATATCGCCCCCTGGCGGCCCGATTTCGCGGCTCTGCGTGCCGCCGCCAAACGAATGGGTATCTATATCGATGCCGATGGAAAGGGATACAACCGGGGTGAGGCGACCGACGTCGATTACCATCCCGGGGATCACCACGTGTTTTCTGAAACCTATATCGACGCCACGTCGGTCGGTCGCGAACAGGATGAAGCCAACGAGGGCTACGTGGTCCTCTCGACGGCGATTCGATACGGCGAACGTAACAATCTCGACGCCGAGGCTCTCCGCGGCGCACGCCTGGTGTTCTCCGAGCGTTCCGTCTTCCTGCGGGGAGAGATCGGGGACGACATCATGATCGTTACCCCGAAGAATATCTACCTGACGGGATCGACGAACGACGAGGGAACGCACAACCTGTTCCTCGTGGCCGGCCGGGGTATCGGCCTTTCGCTTGCCGATCTCGAATCGTATGTGGCGGAGAAACAGCCTTCTCTGAGCTTCGTCTCTGCCGCACTCAAATGGCGAATCCGCGCAGTCATGTACAAGCCCGGCGCCGGGTGGTACGGTTCCTGGTCAGCGAAGCCTGCGGACGGCAAAGAGGTCAGACCGGGCGGGATTCTCGGGGTGAGAAATATATCTATTGATATTGAAGGCGCCTGCATCGAGGGGAATCTCAAACGATGGATCGACCACGCGGCGCCGCATGGCGTGAAGGTCCGCTGGAACCCGGGCCTGGTCGACCGCCTTCCCATGCAGCCGCTGTCGGCGAACCTGCTGAAGATGAGAACGATCCATCTCAACTGATGCAGCTTGTCCGAAAACGGGTCTTGGCATTCCGCGCTTCTTGGAGTAACATGCGGCCTGTTCCCATGCGGAGCGCAACACGCGGCGAAGGACGATTCACACCATGGATCTGGCTACAAACCTCGATCGTATCCGCTTTAGGATAAAATCCGCGGCGGAAGGCTGCGGGCGGCGTCCGGAGGATGTCAGACTCATCGCCGTCACCAAAAGCGTTGGTGTCGAAACCATACGCCTGCTGCTGCAGTCCGGCCAGCGCCTGATGGCAGAAAGCCGGCCGCAGGCCCTGCGCGATCGGGCCAACCTCCTGGCCGGGAAGCAGATCGGCTGGCATTTCATCGGCCCGCTTCAGACGAACAAAGTGAAATACGTCTACCCGATTGCAGAGATGGTTCACTCGATCGACCGTGAAGAGCTGATCGACGAGTTCGGACGGTGGGCGCAGAAAACGGGTCGAAAAACCCCGTTCCTGCTCGAGGTTCACATATCGCCTGAGCCGACGAAGCAGGGGATCGACCCGAAACACGTGCTGAAGCTGATCGAACGCGTCCGCAACAGGCCCGATCTCGATATCCGCGGTCTGATGGGCATGGCGCCCTACGTTGACGATCGGAATGTCATCCGCGCCTCGTTTCGGCAGCTTGCCGGCCTGCTCGTCGAAAGCCGGGCCCTCGAGGGAGCGGCCTTTAAAGCCTGTGAACTGTCGATGGGAATGTCCGACGATTTCGACATCGCCATCGAGGAAGGTGCGACGATGGTCCGTATCGGGACGGCGCTTTTCGACGAAGGCGACGTCGGGGAAAGGGCCTGACTGCGATGATCGTTCCTCTCGTCCTGTGGGTTCTGCGGCTGGCTCAGCTTGCGATTTTCCTGCGCGTCATGCTGACCTGGGTCGCGCCCGATCCCTCCTCGATGCGGAATCTGCGCTGGTTCACCAACCCAATGGATCGGCTGTTGAAGCCTTTTTCCGTGGCGATCCCCATGGGGCCGGCCTATCTCGACCTCGGGCCGATGCTGGCCCTGTTCCTCATCGAGGGTATTTCGCGAGTTCTCGTCCAGCTCGCCTGACTCATTCGAGCGACTGGCGCACCATTTCTTCCAGGGCGCCGGGCGTGAGGCTGAACGTCATGTTGAGCGCTTCGTCGAAGGGCCGCTTGCGGCCGAGATGACCGAGCAGCTCCCGGACGGCGGCGATGCCGCGGTCATCGATCAGCTGCGCGACCGTGGCGAGTGACTGGGCATACAGGCGCTCTGCCTGATTGCGGGATGCCGTGCGGGCGAACGGGCCTTCCAGCTTTTTCAGTGGCAACAGCGCTGCGGTTTCGGACGGGCCGAGAATCTGGCGGGCTCGGTTCGGGTCGAGTCCCTCCAGGAGCTGGGCCAAGCCTTCGTTCAGCCAGGTCGGACACGCTCCGTCGGTCAGAAGGAAAATCAGATGGTGACAGTATTCGTGAAAAACGGCACCGGCGAGCTGATCGGGGCTGCTCGTCCCCGGAGGGACGGGGAGGCGGATCTTTCCGTCATAGACCCCGCCCGCCCATCCCGGGAGATCACTGACGCGCCTGAAGTCGGCCGGCGAGTAGACGATGATCTGCGCGCGCTGTGCCGGGAAATGGCCCAAAAAATCTCCCGCTTTCTGATACGCGGTCTCGAACAGATCGAGCAGATCGCGGGCC
>JAGOCE010000151.1 GCA_017998915.1 Candidatus Ozemibacteraceae bacterium | reverse complement strand
CAGCCGGCTTTGATAAGAGTGGCGAGGTTCACGTACAGGAATTTCAGCTCGTGCGTCGATACCCACTGAAACTTGTTCCCGATCGCCTCGAAAATGCCCGCGCCCTTCTTGGCGCGAATCTCGAGGACCGAGACGCCACCCGCCATGACGCGGGCCATCACCTCGGCCTGGTTGTCGCCGAACTCCTCGCCGGAGACGTTGCGCCCCTTCGAATCGATGCCGGAATACACGAACCAGGGCACGTCAGATCTCCTCGTTCTTCGTCACGCGCAGGATCTCCTCGATCGTGGTGATGCTTTTCGACGCCTTGAGAATCGCGCATTTGCGCAGGGGAACCATGCCCCCGTCGATGGCGGCGCGGCGGATCTCGGATGCCGAGGCCTTGTTCACGATGAGGCGGCGGATGGAATCGTTCAGGGTCATCATCTCGTGGACGGCGGTGCGGCCCTTGTAACCGGAGGTCTTACAGTTGTTGCAGCCTTTTCCCTTGAAGAAGGTGAGGCCGGCGGGCACGTTCAGCTTGCCCATCTGCAGGTCTTCGACCTCTGCCTCGGCGGGGGTGTGAGGCTGGACGCACCTGGGGCAGATGCGCCGCACGAGGCGCTGGGCCACGGCGACCGAGAGGGTTGAGGCGATGAGGTACGGCTCGACCTCGAGGTCGATGAGGCGGCCGATCGTCGAGGGCGCATCGTTGGTATGGAGGGTCGAGAGGACGAGGTGGCCGGTCATGGCGGCCTCGACGGCGATCTGGGCCGTCTCGGTGTCGCGGATTTCACCGACCATGATGACGTTCGGATCCTGGCGCATCAGGGCGCGCAGGGTGCGAGCGAAGGTGAGGCCGATGTCTGACTTGACGTGAACCTGGTTGACGCCTTTGACCTGCATTTCGACCGGGTCTTCGGCGGTCGAGATGTTGATCTTCGGGGAGATGATGTAGTTGAGCGCCGCGTAGAGGGTCGAGGTCTTGCCGCTGCCAGTCGGGCCGTTGAGCAGGATGATGCCGTTGGGCTGGCGCACGGCGGTCTCGAATCGCTCCAACAGCTCGTCTTCGAAACCGACGTCGCGCAGGGAGAGGCTGAGCGCGCTCTTATCAAGAATACGAACGACTATTTTTTCGCCCCAGACCACCGGCAGGCAGCTGACGCGCAAATCGACGTTCTTGTCGGTCAGGCGGGCGCGGATACGGCCGTCCTGCGGCAGGCGCTTTTCGGAGATGTCCATTTCGGCCATGATCTTGAGGCGCGAGGTGATTTCGGCCTGGTTGGCCTTGGGCACACGGACGATCTCGATCAACACGCCATCGATGCGGAACCGGATGCGCAGGCCGTCCTCTTCGGGCTCGAGGTGGATGTCGGAAGCCTTGTCGTTGATGGCCTGCCGGATGATCTTGCTGACGAAGTTGACGACGGCCGCCTCGTCGGTGGCCATCAGGTCGAACGCGTTGGCGGTATCGGGAAGGGCGGACTGCTCGCCCTGGTCGTCTTTCTTTATGGTACGCAGGGCCGACGACATGTCTTCGGAGCCGAAGTAGCGGCGGATCACGTCGAGGAGGGCGGTTTCGGGCGCGATCGCCTCTTCCACTTCAAAATTGGTCTGGTAGCGGATCTCGTCGACAATGAACGCGTCGAGCGGGTCGGCCATGGCCACGGTGAGCACGTTTCCCTTGCGGGCAACCGGAAGGAGGGTGTGACTGCGAACGATGGTTTCGGGAATCAACCGCAGCACTTCGGGCGGAATCGAGATTTCATCCATCTCGATGAAGTTGATGCCGAGCTGGCCGGCCAGGGCCTTCGCGATCTGCTCGTCGGTGCAGAGTTTCATCTCGGCGAGCACCTTGCCGAGGCGCTTGCCCAGCTCTTTCTGTTTGACGAGGGCCTGGCCGAGCTGTTCGGCGGTCACGAGGCCGGCGTCGACGAGGGCGTCTCCGAGTCGTTTGCGAATCATGGCTGTTTTGCCTTCCTCGGGTCGGAATCGTCTTCCCAGTGCCAGTAGTAGTGGCGGGCCAGGTCGAACTTCGGGTTCAGGTCAAGCGCCTTCCGGAAATGCTCGAGGGCCTGGTCTTTCTGCCCTTTGCGGCGGAACGCCATGCCCAGCTTGTAATGCAGATCGGCGAAGTTCGGATACAGCTTGATGGCGGTCTCGAGCTGGCGGATGGCCTCGTTCAGCAGGATGGGATCGTCGAACAGGGTTTCAAGATCGTACGGAAAGGGATTACGCGTTTTTTCGGGCAGACCCGGCATCGCGATGATCTTCTTGAGGGTTTCTACGGTTCGGGGCCAGTCCTGTTCGCGTTCGTAGGTGAGGGCCAGGGAGTACATGGCGTCACGGAAGCGGGGATTACGGTCGATGGCGGCCTGGAGCTCTCGCTTCGCGTCGGCGGTGCGGCCGGCGGCCAAATGCGCCTTGCCGACGTAGTAATGAGTGTCGGGCCACTCCGGCTCGATGTCGAGCGCGTTCAAAAACGCCCGTTCGGCCTCGGCCTGCTGGCCCAGCAGCTCGTGGCACCGGCCTACGGCAAGCTGGATCGCAGCGTCGCGCGGCTTGAGACGGGCCGCCTCGACGAACGCCGCAAGGGCTTCCTGGTAGCTACCCTTCTTGAAATACGCCTGGCCGAGATTTCTGTGAAGCTCCGGATCGTTAGGCTTGCCGGTCAGCTCTTTGCGGCACTTCTCGATCATCTCGTCGACGAGGTGCATGCTGAAATAAGATATGAATTTCTCGGACACCTAAAACCTCCTCTCCCTCTTTCCCGTATTGTAGGCACTCCCCTCCGGCCGTGCAACACCCAATTTTTCAACGCAAGGGTGCCATCGAAAAGACGATCCGCAGATGGCGCTGCTGAGCGCAGATATCACCAGAACCCTTCGGATAAATGTGAACTGAATGATCGAGCAAATGGGTGCGGCAGATTTTCATAGCAGGGAGACGGGGATTCGGGGTAACATTATTTTGAGAATGGTTCTTCCGGAAGGGGACATGCACCGGAACATGAGAGCTCAAACCTTCGACCGCACAGGACTCGGCGGGTTCACCATCGTCGAGTTTCTCGTTGTCCTCATCATTCTGGGAATTCTCTCGACGGCCGGGTATCCGCTCCTCATGGATTTCGCCCACCAGAGCCGCCTCGAGCAAGAGGCCCGCGTCATCTTCCAGGACATCTGCCTGGCGAGACAAGCCGCGGTCAGCGCCGGAATGGGTACGGGCACCGTCAACTTCATCCGCATTCCCCCCGAGTCATTCGTCTCGTCATACGAGATGTTCGCCCCCGACGGCTCGAACGTGCGCAGCGTGCTGATGGACGGCCGGCTTGACTCACGCTCGATCTGCGTCCTTCCCCTTTCGGTGCCGGCATCGACCACCATGCATTTCACCCTGCATTTCAACGATCGGGGCCAAGTGACCAACTTGCCCGCCGCCGCAGCCTCCTGCACGATCCGCGTCCTGGCGTTTCGCGACGATGTGCGAATGCCCCTTCCCGATGTCGGCGGCTGGGATATCATCATCGACGGTCCGAACAACCCTTCGGCCGGTCCCCCACGGCTGGTGCAGCTGCCATGATTATATTTAACGATATATTCCGCAAGGGCTATTTTCTCTTCGAGGCCCTGATCGCCGTCGCCATACTCGGAGCGGCCGTCGTCTCACTGGTCGGATCGCTCCAACTGAGTCTCAAGTCGATACAATACGCCAAAAACCAGTTTCAGGCACTGTATCTGACCGAAGGCACCCTCGAAGAACTACGGGCCGTCTGGGCATCGAACCCCGCCGATCTCAACGTGACCGGAAACTGGCAGACGCTGACCTCCGCGGGAAGCCCGCCCCTGCGCGACACCGATTACCAGGTCAGGTATCGGGCGCGAGAGCACACACAATGGGGCACCCCGCCTGTCTCCGCCTCGGCCCCGGTCTGGACCCCACCCCCGATCCCCGCGATTCCCACCGATCGGCTGTACGTGGTCGAAGTCGAAGCCATCCCGCTCAACCCGGCCCTATGCGACGAGGGCGCGACGTTGTCAACCCTTCTGGGCAGGCGCGGACCATGAAAAAGCATCCCGCCGCCGCCGGCTTTTCACTCATCGAGATCATGATGGCCTCGATCACGTTCCTCCTCATCCTGACCGGCCTCGCGACGACGTTCCAGGCGGGCATCACCACGAACAAGGCAATCCAGGATCTGGGCGACTGCCAACAGGCATTGCGCGACGCCGTCAGGCTGATCTCGGAAGGAGACGGCGCGACGACCGATCCGCATCCGGGCCTTTTCGAGGCTTCCCACGCAAGCATCGGAGCAGGCGGAGAACTAGAATACCGTGTCGGAGCCGCTACCTGGAAAATCTGGGTCACCAACGGTCAGATTCGCCGAGAACGAGTGAACCCCGGGCTGCCCATCCAGAAAAATCTCGCAGGGGAGCCCCTTCCGCCACTCACCGAAGCGTGCAGAACTCGTCTGATGTTTTCCCCGGACACTTCGCCGGCGAACCCGCCGGCCGTGATCGTCAACGATACCGCCAGCATCGCGGTGCGACTGACGCTCAAGGCCCACCGGGACCGCGACGGCGACAATAGTCCCAGTGGGGACGAGATATCTCTGACCCTGCAACCGACGATCTACCTTCGAAACTCGGAGAACTGACCCGCATGAAACTTCCGCTTCAGCCGCAACGGGGTTCGGTCTTGGTATATGCATTGATATTGGTAACGATTCTCGGCGCCTACGTTTCGAGCCAGAAGATCCTGACGCTCGACCACAATATTTCGCACACCATGGCTCTGTTCGAGGCCCAGGCGCGCCAGGGCGCGCAGAGCGGACTGAACGTCTGCCTGCGTCTGGGGATCGCGGTCACCCCGCCGGCCTCGTTCTCGATGTTTTTCCCCATCGGCCAGGTCGCATCGATGGGGGTCTGGTACGAGCTGAGCGGTCCGCCCAACGACTCTCTGGCCAGCGTGACCGCCATGGTATACGACCGCAACGGCGAGCTGCGATCCGTTCGACGCGCGGAGCAACGCGTGAACCGCAACACGCACACCTTCCTGACCGACACCTGGTCGCGCCCCTGACCGGCGAAAGCAGACAACCGAATCGTCGGATACCAGCAAAAAAGCAGTTCAAGACGCTCGTTTCTATCTGCTCTTCAATATGCCCTTCATCTGCGCCTCGGCGTCTGGTATGTCGAAATTCCTTGAAATCACCACAAAGATACTCCGTAGAAAAATCCGTAGGTTTACGGAACGCATCCACAGATGAAGGGCAGATGAACGCAGATAGGAACAAACACTTGGAAAAACCTGATTTTCTTGATGCCATGGATACTCCATTGAACAAAATAATCTGCTTTTCATCTGCGCAATCTGCGAAATCTGCGGATCGGTTCTCATGACGAAACCAACATACCAGGCACAAAGCATCTTTATTGCATGTTCCATCCGACCTTCGTGCCTTGGTGGTGAATTATTCTCCGGACTCTGTGCCTCTGTGTCTCAGCGGTAAAATGGTCTTTGTATCTCTGGTATGTTGGAATCCGAAAGATTCACCGCGGAGTCGCGGAGACGCTGAGAAACATATTTTCGTGCATCTTTTTCATCTTCTCTCAATATCTGCGCCTCGGCGCCTCTGCGGTAGAACGGCCTTTGTATCTGTGGCGCGTTGTCCCGGACTTTTGGAACCGCGGGTCAGAGAGCCTTGCCGCCGTGCGTTTTCAACAGATCGATCATTTGCTCGTCCCCGTGCTTTTCGGCGGCATTCATGGGTGTTTTGCCGTGAGAGTTCGCGAGATTGACCTCCGCTCCGGCTTCGATCAACATCTTTGCAATCTCGACATAGCCGTGTTTCGCGGCGAAAAACAAAGGCGTAGCCCCTTCAGGGCTCGACCCCGCCCCGGTTTGGGCGTTGACATTCGCCTTGGCGCCGATCAGTATCCGCAAAGTATCCGAACTGCCGTTGTCGGCGATCAGATGAAGAGAAGTCCAACCGTTGGGCAAAGCATCGTTTTTCTCGGCGCCGTGTTCGAGCAAAACGGCGATCACTTCGGAATGCCCGCCCTCGGCCGCCAGCAGAATCGGGGTCCAGCCGTCTTTGGATCGGGTATGTACATCCGCTTTCTTTTCGAGCAAAAGGGTCGTCACATCGAGCTTTCCGTTGGCGGCGGCCAACGCGAGCGGAGTCATTCCGTTTTTGTCCTTTTCATGTATCTTTTCAGGATGCTGCTCGATCAACTTTTTGAGGCTGTCCATGGTTCCCTCCCTGGCGGCCCGGAACACATCTTGTTCATCCGCTTTTTCCGCGCATCCGACCGAGAGGAGCCCCACGATGCAGGCCAGCAGCAAAATATACGCGGCGCGCTTCGAATCGATACATCTCCGGAAAAATCGAAGAACGACCGGCCGCCGATATATATTACTCGCTATATAGTTCATGGTGTCGTGACGCGGAAAGGGCGCGGCAATCCAAAACGCCGCGCCCTCTCGCAATTATTCAGCCGAGAACGAAAAGTTCCGGGCTCAGATGAGAGAACCCGGAACTTCGGTCGAAACTCAGTTACCGGCGGGAGGGGTGGCGGGGTCACCGGCTGGCGCAGCCGCGGGTGCGGGTGCGGGCGTGCCCTCGGTTGGCGCTGCAGCGCCGGTTTCGACGGGAGTCACGACCTCGCCGGCGGTCACGACCTCACCGCCATCACTTGCGGTCGCGGCATCACCTGCGACCGCAGCGTTTTCGGTTCCCCCGGATTCAGTTGGCGCAACGTTGGCGGCGGGGTCGTTGACCGGCTGAAGAGGCTGTGTTTGATTAGGAGGAATGACCTTGGGCTGTTCGCCACAACCGAGACTCATTGCACACCCGATCAACAAAACGGCAAAAAACTTCCGCATGATCTTCTCCTTCTTGTTTGGTTCATTCGTCGAGAAAATACTACATCTCGTAACGCTAGCAAAGCCGACAAACAACGTCAACCAAAATTTCGATTTTGATCACCGGGCACAGCCTGTTCCCCCACCGCCGCACCCCCTTTTGGGAGTCATGACAGGCTTGCCCGACAGTTGGTCGGCACGAAATATTTCATCTCGAAAGGTTCCGGCTTCGGTGAAAAATTGGGAAATCGCCATTTTGAGACTCAGGTAGGAGGTGATCGCTACCGACGCGGTCATGGCAAGCAGCAAGGCTATCTGATACTTGACCGAAAGCAGGGGCGATGCCCCGCAAATGATCTGGCCGACCATCATTCCGGGTATGCTGACCAGACCCGAAGACGACATCGTCAAAAGCATAGGCGTCAAGGAGGTTCGAAACGCCTGCGAAAAAGCCGGCCGGGCCGCTTCGGCTGCCGTGGCGCCGAATGCAAGGGCAGTCTCGAATTCGTTTCTCGAGGCCCGCAAGGCGGCATAAAACCGCTCGATCGCGAGCGCCGCCCCGTTCATCGAGTTGCAAAGAATCATTCCGGCCATGGGAATGATATGGCGCGGCTCGAACACCGAATCGGAACGAATGACGAACGTCACGAAGTAACACAGAACCGCGCTCACCGATACACCCAGGCTCAGGCCCAGTATCTGAGACAGCCCCTTGAATGCGACACCGCATCGTGAGACGATCAACTGCGTTGCGAATATCAACATCAGAATATATGCGAAACTCGTCAAATACGGGTTGTCGATCGCGAAAAGGCGGATCAGTACATAACCCATCAAAAACAGCTGAACCGTCATTCTTAATACGCCTACAACGAGCGTTCGACCGAGCTGCTCACCCGCGGCGCGCGCCACCGACCAGATCCCGACGGTCGCGAGATAGGCGAAAAACAGGTTCGACAACGAGATATCGACCGGGCTCATAGATTCAGACCAGGGTCACCTTTACGGGTATATTCAAGGTTATTTTTCCATCCCTGAAATGAAGTTTTCGATCGGCCTTGCCGATAAGGTCACGATCGTGGGTGACGAATACGATCGTCGCGCCGGGAAGATAATCACGTATATTTTCCAATATTCTCGATTTGGCGGAATCGTCGAGCGCCGAAGTGGGCTCGTCGAGCAATAGGAACTTCGGCTTGCCCAGCAGGATACGGGCAATGGCGACCCGTTGCTTTTCACCGCCGGAAAGGGTGTCGGTTTTCTGATCGAGAACGGCTCTATCGAAACATGCGGCGGACAATGCACTGAGCATTTTCCCCGCATCGGGAGCAGGCTCGGCGCGTCTTGCCGCATAACGAAACGGAAGCAGCAGAACTTCGCCGATACTCCCGGCCATCATCGTCACCTCTTGAAAAAGAAAACCGATATCCCGCCTGAGTGAAGTCAAGTCGTGCTCGGTCAACGACTTGCCAGAGCAAAATATCTCACCTTTCGTGGGCGTGACCAAGCGATTGAAAAGCTTCAAAAACGTTGTCTTGCCGGCCCCGCTTGGCCCGGTAACCGCGACGCACTCGCCGCTTTCGAGAGAGAAGTCGATGTCGTCGAGTATGATTTTTCCCTCGTCGTGCAGGCATACCCCTCTTAACTCGAACAGCATCGATGAAATGGCCTCGACGAATTCACGTGCCGTAAAATCAACAAGACGATCTCGAGCACGACGGAGAGCCATCGCACGAACCAAGTTTGCCGACGGCGTCAGACCGGCATTGACGGCAATGCTTCATCTGAAGCAACCATTTTCCGCACCTTTCCCGAAGCTGAGCGATTTCTTCGGGTGAAGGGCGATGCGAGGCATCGAATTTGAACTGCGGAATCACCGGCATCAGATTGTGCATATATACGCCCATCGAACTTATTTTTTTCGCAATTTCCTCGACCTCGTCGAAATTTACATTTTTGATGAGTACGGTATTCACCTTGACGGCCATGCCCTCGGCGACCGCCGCCTTGATTCCCTCGATCTGTTTCTGAAGCAGCAAGCGTGCGCCTTCTTCCCCGTGATAGACGTTGCCGTCATACTTCACGAAGCTGTATATCTTGGCTCCGATGACAGGATCGAGCGTATTCATGGTGACAGTGATATTCGTAACCCTGAGTCGTTTCAATATGGAAACGTAGTCGGGCAGAAGAAGGCCGTTCGTACTGAGGCAGTACAGCATATCCTCGTGTTTTTCACCGACCAGTCGTATGGTTTCGAAAGTTTCAGGGTTGAACAAGGGATCCCCGGGTCCGGCGATTCCAACGACCGTGTTGTCGCTTCCACCGGCCATGACTTCGTCTACTCTGGCAAGCGCCTCGA
>JAGOCE010000150.1 GCA_017998915.1 Candidatus Ozemibacteraceae bacterium | reverse complement strand
CCGCGGTAGTCGATATTTCCGGCGGGAAGCTCCGACTCCTTGCCGATGAGGAGATACGCCTCGCCGTTGCGCTTATAGCGCGCGTCCTGCTCGGCTGCCGGAGCGGTCGACAAACCGCCGATCAAGACGAGAAGGAGTATCAGGAGGATCTGTTTCAATCGTTGTTCGTTCATTGGGTATCTCCTCGCTTCAGGTTCAGGCAGTCAGTCCGGGCAGTAGTATCCGATCCATACTGTCGCAAAAAATGTACCGCATCCGGAAAGGGTCACTCGAGGACAGCTTTGATGACGGCTGCCCCGATGTTCTGGTTGAGTTTGTACGATGCGAACAGGGTGGACAGGACCTCGCCCGTGAGGTCGATCCCCCCGGAGATGATGTCTGAATCGATAATCGAAGACTTTGCCGGCTCGAGGATCCGAGACCCGTGATCGAGCCAGTTGCGCGTCATGCTGATGATGTTCTCGTAATACCCCGCCGTAAAATCGTGACTCGTTCCAACCTCGCGTGTGAAGGGGGTTGTAAAAATTTTCTGATAGCTGAGTTCGACAGGATCTTCGGTCTCCCGGGACGCGAGTTCCCGGCGGAGAGCCCGGCGAAAACTCGAATTCAGCACGATATGAATTCCTCGGCGTGCTGCAACGGATTGCACCACCTGCCGCAGTTCCTTGACGATTGCGCTGAATCTTGCTTCCGTTTCCTCAGGTGTCGTGTAACCGGGCGCGAGAGAGATGTTCTGAAGCCGTTCAAGCTCCTCCGTCGCTGCGACGCAACGCCCCGACGCCGACTGCAGTTTTGCCTGATACGTCGAATCTAGCTGCGCCTTGTCGAGCTCGAACTGTTGCCGCTTCATGCCCGCAGGCCCTGTTGCAAGATCGACGATGCTCTTTGTATAACGGTCGCTCAGCTCCGTCGCATCACGGGTATAATTTCGATGAAGCTCGGTAATTTTTGCGCGAAGAGCCCGGATCTCACTTTCCAGCGCCACGATCCGTTGTTTCTGTTCCTGAGAACGGCGCTCCATCTGCTGAGGTAGCGTCGCTTTCGACGGCTCGATTCGGAACGCGGACAGTTGCGTGTCATATCCCATCATCGATGGATGCAGCAGAACGAGGGCGCGGAAATCCACGTGCCCGATGAGCCCGCTGCCGGCGGCCTGCCCGAACGCCGTGAGCGGACTTTGCAGAAATAAGAGACAGAAAAGCAGGAGGAATGCCGTTCGATTCACGATCTGGTTCATTGCCGGGCTCCTCGAAGATGGATGAAACATCGAATGATGAAAGGAAGACTGATTCGCACGGTTCACACGCTTAGGATATCATTTTTCCCCGGGAATTGGAGGAGGGGAAGACTCGAACTCCTCGATGACGGAAACGACGATGTCGATGATCTCAGGAGAAATCTTGTGCCGCATGTAGATGTTTCTCACGACGTCTGGCGTGATGCTTTCTCCGCCATGCACCACAAGCGGCCATGGCTGAATCGGAAGGAACCGCTGGGTTTCCGGGTGTCCGGTGAGTTGAAGCCAGATCGAGAACCGGTCTTCCTTTGTCTCCTGCTGGTCCAGGTCGTCGTGGTTGGCGGTCAGAGCGTAAAAGACCTGCTGTTCGAGCCCCGAGACGCCCCGCCCGAACTCCTTGCCGGTTCGGTACGTCAGCGGATACCCGAAGGGCACGGGAAAGGTCGAATTCAAAACCACATCATACCCGTTTTCCGTCGCGACTCCTCTGACCGCCTCCATGACCTCACTATCGATATCTTTCAATATACTTCTGGTTTCCGAAGGGGGGGTGAGTTCGGGGTGTTCGATGGCAAACTCCGCTTCACTTCGCTCGATGCGAAGCTGCCGGGCCTGGTCGTCCAGGGCGGCGAGTTGCGGTCTGGCGGTATCATTCCCAGGTTCCGCGTTGGCGGAGGACTGGAACAGGACCTGTTTTTTGCGTGTGATTTCCGACAATTCGACCTCCAGTTCCTCGAGGCGTTTATGCAACACCTGAGATGAGGTACCGGCGGCGGTTCGTGCCACTGCTTCCTCGAAGGCTTCTTTCGAAAGCCCGAGGGGAACCTTGAAAAAGCCGAGGTTCTGAAAATCGAAAAGAGACATTTTGGGGTGAAGACTTGCGGCGATTCCAAGATTGATTTTTGCCGTTTTCGTTTTGGCTTCGCTTCCGTAGCAGGGATAAGTGCAAGCCAGCAGAATGATCGAAACGAAAAATGCCAGACAGCGTTTCATCTTTCGTTTTCTCCTTTATTGAAAAGAATGGGTTCAGAAGATGATGGGAACAAAAGCCCTGTCGAACAGGAAAAGGAGGTGTACGTGCGGAGGAAGCGGACATCCTTCGAACGGAGAAATTCGATGAACCCGTTTTCCGGAAAAGCGGGGCATGGAGCGGAAAAACGTGGAAATACATTCAGAAGGATTGCCGTGCTGCCGTGAGGTTGCCGTGAGAAAACGTCGGACAGAAGCGCGCTGACGTCGTCCATGAGCGCTTTGAGCGAAGGAATCCCGCCTGCCTCGAGAAGCTTCGAAAGGCGTTCAAGCGTGCTCTTCAGGACGGAAATTTCGGAATCTATTTTCCTGATGCGGGCCCAGGCCTCCTCGAGTGCCTTCGAATCGGATCGTGAGAGCAAGGTGTTTTTGACGATCGCCGATTTCGCCGCTTCGGCCTGTGCGAGGCGCTTTTCGACAGAGGCTCGCTCCGCGGGAATGAGCGAGACGTCCTTGCGGTCGTCAGGGGATTTGATGAAGCGCGCCACTTCGGGGTCGAACCGCTTCATCAGCGGGTGCTCTCGCAACAGGCGCTCGAGGTCGATGCGATGATACTCCTGGGCTGCGAGCGTACCTGCGCACAGCATGTAAAAAAACAGCGACACATGTAAAAAAAATGATACGTTTTTCATTCGGGCATCGGGGGAATTTCTTTTGATTCCGGCGTGTATTCGGCGCCTGGCCGCCGTTTCAGAGTGCCCATCCTGACCAGGGATTTGATGAAAGGCAGATTCGCATACAGGTCCTCGATCTTTTCATGAAGCGGAAAGGCAGAGAGGGAAAGAATGCTTTCCGGGACCGGATACTCGAAGAAGACGAGGGAAACCCAGGCGGTACCGACCGATTCCTCTGCCCAGGGGCGTTCCGGATGGGGGTGGATCGCTCGGATGCGCTTGGTTTCATACAGAACGAGCTGATGGCAGCGGTTGCGGGAGTTTCTGTCTGAAAACAGAGCGAGCTTCAGGGAATGCTGATCGGAACCGAGAACGGCGGTCGAACCCCCTTCCCGGGCTGCAATATCGACGAGGCCGTTGCCGGAAGAAACGAGAATCCAGTTTACGGGCGAATCGTGGCCCCCGAAGATCGTCAGCAGAATATTCAGAGCCACGCCGTAGAACGTCGGTTTTTCGAGGCGGTAGACGGTTTTGATCGAACCTTCCGTCACCCGCTCGTGAAGCACATTCGCATCGCTCAGGGGAAGGATGGTAACGTCCGGTGAAAATCGCAGGAAGCATCTGAGCTGCCAGTCGTGAATAGCCAGACTGCATGCAGATGCATTTTGCATGCAGGATACCATCAAAATGAGCAGCAGGAGTTTCTTCATACCTCCATCAGTTTACCATAACCGAATGCTGGCCGAAAAGAAGCGCAGGTGCGGACCGAGGCCCGCACCTGCGTGAATGGACGGAACGAAAAACTCAGGCAGTCTGTTCTTCGCTCATTTTGTATAATACTTGATATGGTTCCTTCCGCTCGACCGTCCGTTCGGTGATGATGACCTTCGAGACATCGCTGCTCGAGGGGATCTCATACATCAGATCGAGCATCATCTCCTCGAAGATGCGCCGCAGGCCGCGCGCACCGGTGTTCTGGCGAATCGCCTTGCGGGCGATGGCCTGGAGAGCGGGTGGGGTGACTTCCAGATCGACGCCTTCCATGCGGAGGAGGCGCTGGAACTGCTTGGTCAGCGCGTTCTTCGGGGTGGTGAGGATGCGGACGAGGTCTTCCTCACCGAGTTGGTCGAAGGTGGCGACGATCGGCACGCGGCCGATGAACTCTGGAATCATGCCGAACTTGAGGAGGTCTTCCGGCATGATCTGCGAGAGCAGGTGGCTGATGCGCTTGTCGCGCCGCGCCATCGGCGTGCTTCCGAAGCCGAGCGACGTGGTGCGGGTGCGGCCCTCGACGATCTTTTCGATGCCCTCGAACGAGCCGCCCATCAGGAACAGGATGTCCTTCGTGTTGATCTGGATGAACTCGGAGTGCGGGTGCTTGCGACCGCCCTGGGGCGGCACGTGTGCGATCTTGCCTTCGAGCATCTTCAGAAGCGCTTGCTGGACGCCCTCACCCGAGACATCGCGGGTGATCGACAGGTTCTCGCTCTTGCGGGCGATCTTGTCGATCTCGTCGATGTAGATGATGCCCTTCTCGGCCTTCTGCACGTCGTAGTCGGCGGCGCGCAGCAGGTTGAGCAGGATGCTCTCGACATCTTCGCCGACGTAGCCTGCTTCCGTGAGGGTCGTGGCGTCGGCGATGCAGAACGGCACGTTCAGCAGCTGCGCCAGGGTCTGCGCAATGTGCGTCTTTCCCGAGCCGGTGGGGCCGAGGAACAGGATGTTCGACTTCTGGACCTCGACGTCATCCTTGCGGATCGGCGACCGGGCGAGACTGATGCGCTTGTAATGGTTGTAGACCGCGACGGCGACGATCTTCTTCGCGCGCTGCTGGCCCACGACATACTGGTCGAGAACGTCGACGATTTCCCGGGGTTTGATGATGCCCTTCAGCTCGTGGGTCTGGTCGTCGTCGACCTCTTCCACGATGATGTCATTGCACAGCCCGATACACTCGTCGCAGATGTAGACTTCGGGGCCTGCAATCAGCTTGCGAACCTGATCCTGGCTCTTTCCGCAGAAAGAACACCGGAACTGGGGGCTCTTAGACAGCATGCGGTTACTCTCCGGCCGATTTGGCGGTTACTGGCTTGCGTTGAACGACTTCGTCGATGATGCCGTATTCCTTGGCTTCCATGGCCGACATGAAGAAGTCACGGTCGGTGTCCTTCTTCACGCGCTTGAGAGGCTGGCCCGAGTGGTGCGCCAGCATGTCGTTGAGCTTTTCCTTGATGCGCAGGATCTCGCCGGCCTGGATCTCGATGTCGCTGGCCTGGCCCTGCGCACCGCCGAGCGGCTGATGGATCATGATGCGCGAGTTGGGCAGCGCGTACCGCTTCCCGGCCGTGCCGGCCGCGAGCAGAACCGCGCCCATGCTGGCCGCCTGGCCGATGCAGATCGTGCTGACGTCGGGTTTGATGTACTGCATCGTGTCGTAGATCGCCAGACCCGCGGTCACGACGCCGCCGGGGCTGTTGATATACACCGATATGTCTTTCTCCGGGTCCTCGGATTCGAGGAAGAGAAGTTCGGCGATGATGAGGTTGGCCATGTGGTCCTCGATCTCGCCGCCGATGAAGATGATGCGGTCCTTGAGAAGACGAGAGTAGATGTCGTACGCGCGTTCGCCACGACTGCTCTGCTCAATGACGATCGGTACCAGCGTCACTGTGCGTTATCCCCCTTGTTGAATTCGGCTTCTTTGACCATATCGTAATGAACCGCGTTGTTCTTTAGCAAAAACTCGCGAATCTGCCGGTCGCGGATCGTATGGCGGAGATTTTCCTCGCCATCACCCTTGGAAAGGTGCTCCATCAGCTTATCTACGGTCATGCCGTAATCGGAAGCCCGCTTTTCGACTTCGGCCCGGAACTCGGCATCCGACACTTCGATCGTCTCGCGCTCGCCGATCTCGTCGACGATCAGCATGACCTTCGTCTCGAACTCGGCCTTCTCGCGGAACTCCTCGCGGAACGCCTTGTAATCCTTGTTCGAGCGCTTCAAAAACTCGGCCAGGCTGCTGTTGAACTGGCGCCAGCGGCGGTCGATGTTCGACACGAAGTAGTCGATCGTGCGCTCGACCATGGCGTTCGGCAGATCGACGTGGGTCTTGCCGACAACCTCTTTCAGGATCGCATCGACCGCGCGCTCTTCGCCGTCCTTCACTGAATGCTCTTCGAGGTCCTTGCGGATCTTGGCCTTCAGCTCGTCGAGCGTCGAAAACTCACCGACTTCCTTCGCGAACTCGTCGTTCAGCGCGGGCAGGGTCGGGCGGGAAATGCGTTCGAGCGTCACGGTGACGTCGAGGGTTTTTCCGAAATATTTGGAATCTTTCTCGGCGTCGGTATTGGCTTCATACGTGAAGGTGCGGGTCTCGCCGTTCTTCATGCCCTTCATCGGAAGATACATGCGGTTGTCTTCAGTGAATTTGTGGTAGCCCTTCTCTTCGGACATCTCGGCATCTTCGGCGCCGTCGCAGGAGACGACGATCTTGCCCATGAAATAATCGCCGAACTGGAGTTCGCCGTCTTCGACGGGAACGGTCTTGCTGAACTGCTCGCGGCGCTGCTCGAGCACCTTGCCGATCAGCTCCTCGTCGACCTCGAGACGCTTCACCGTGACGGTGTGGCCGCGATAGCCGATCTCGCCGAGCTTCGGGCGGACGTCGAACGTCGCCTTGAAGGTGAACGGCTGGCCTTCTTTCAGGTTGGACTCTTCGATGGAGAAATCACTGACCGGGTGCAGCTTGGTCTGCCGGATGGCGTCAGGGTAGACCTGGTTGACGAGCTCTTCCTCGACCTGCTCGCGGATCGCGTCGGGGCCGATGAACTTCGCCAAGACGGGGCGCGGGGCCTTGCCGGGGCGGAAGCCGGGGATCTTCACGCTGTGGGCGGCGCGCTGGAAGAAGTGGTTGTAGGCGGCCGAAACCTGCTCTGTGCCCACCTCGACGGTCAAAGCGACCTTGTTGGGGCCGATTTCCTGAACCTGTGTCTTGAGCTGCGTGGACATGGATCTGAAACTCCTTCGACAGAAATAAAAAAGAGCGGGAGACGGGACTCGAACCCGCGACCTCCTGCTTGGAAGGCAGGAGCTCTACCAACTGAGCTACTCCCGCTTGCATGCTTGCTTTGCGAAGGGCGGGACTTGAACCCGCACGGTGTGAACCACCAGATCCTAAGTCTGGCGCGTCTGCCAGTTCCGCCACCCTCGCACGCTGTTGCGCACGCGCGCTCGACAATATTACCAGAAGAGAACGGAGAAGGCAACCCCCCGCAAAACTTCAGGACCCAGGAGTCTCCTTAACCACAGAGACCACGATGAACACAGAGGTTTCACGGAGAACGACCCTGCCGAAATCTCCCCCCCATGGCGTCACGGGCGGTAAGGGGCGGTTCGTGAACCGCCCGGCGGCGCACCTGGTGATGATCAGGTGGGCTTTTTCGGGGCGGTTGCGGTGGGCAAGGCTGGCAGGGGAGGTTCGAATGGAAGCGTGAGCCTGAACGTCGACCCCTTCCCCGGTTCCGACTCGACACCGGCTTCGCCCTGGTGAACGTGGGCGATCTGTCTGACGAGGGCAAGCCCCAGGCCGGTGCCACCGACGTCGCGGTTGAGGGTACTTTCGACCCGGAAGAATTTGCTGAACAGTTGTTTCTGATCTTCCCGCGAAATGCCGGGACCGTTGTCCGCTACGGAAATCGTATAACAATTGCTATCGTATGAGAGTTGGAGCGAAATCTTTCCGCCATCCGGCGTGTATTTCACGGCATTGCTGAGAAGGTTCAACACGCTCTGGTGAACGAGATCCGAGTCGCAGACGGCCTCCCGATCGGCGTCGGGGAGCCGGATGTCGAACGTGTGGTTCTTCTTCTGTATATCGGCGGATATAACGGTGGCGGCCTTTTTCATCAGGCTGTGCAGACTGACGGGTGTGAACTTGTACGTCTTGCGGCCGGCCTCCATCTTCGAGAGGTCGAGGATGTCGTTGATCAGGTTCGTCAGCCGGACGGCCTCGTCCAGCACGATCTGCAGGTAGTCCCGCCGGGTCTGCGGGTCGTCGGTCTCGTCGTCGAGCAGCATCTCGGTGTAAGCCCGGATCGACGTCAGCGGGGTGCGCAGTTCGTGGCTGACGTTGCTGACGAACTCGGTCTTCATGCGGTCGATTTCCCGCTCCAGCGTGATGTCGCGCGAAAGCCCCATGCAGGCGATCACCTCGCCCTGGGCGTTGGTGATCCGCTTTGCGTAGAAGGCGAGCCGCCGCCTGACCTCGCCTCGGGAGTCGGTGATCGTGACCTCGCCCCGACGAGGCCTGGCGGAACCGTTTTGCGCCCCATCCGGATCGATACTTGCCCCGTCTGAGCAGACCGAAATGCCGGGTCGCTCGAAAATGCCGGGCCATTTCTTCCCCAGCCATTCCTCTCGGTCTATTTCATAGAACGAACAGTAGGCCGGATTGATATAGATGATCGTATCATGCTCGTCGAACAGGATGATGCCCTCATTGGTGTTCTCGAACAGCGCACGGAACTTGATCCGCTCGTCGTCGAGGTCACGTGAGGCCTGGGCCGCGTCGTGCGCTGCTTTTTCGAGTTGGCCGCGCGTTTCCTGCAGGGCTTCGTCGGCGGCTTTCAGCTTGCCTTCGAGCGCTCCGGCGAGCCCCTTGATGCGTTCGGAGACTATAGGATAGAATGTGCTATAAAATCCGAAAAAGAGGAACCAGGACAGGATGAGCGAAACGCCCTGCTCGGCGATGGCACGGGGAAGATGGGTGATGTGGCCGCCCGATGCGACGAGGGCCGAATTGCAGGCCTGAATGAACAAGAAAAACGTGAAACCGAGACCGAGCGCGCCCGCCCATATCGCCCTGCGCCGGATGCCAATGCCGAGGATGATGAAGCAGACGCCGATCATCATCGGAACGACGCTCAGTGCGGCAACCCCGGGCAGCCCTTTTCCTGCCCCGACGGAGATCGTTCCCTGGCCGTCCGAATACCCTGCATGGAAGTTCACGATGAGACCGATGAAAGGCCCGGCCGCGGCGACGAGGATGAACAGCGTTCCGATGATGATCTTGAGGTTGCCGAACCAGTCGACCCACCGGTCGGGATTGATGTCGGTGAATTTTGCGGCGATCATCTTCCAGATGATCTTTAGCGGTTCGACACCCGAGCAGAGCCACCCCAGGAAAACCAGCGGCAGCGGGGTCGTGCACCAGCTCAGGAGCATGCCGATGCCGCCGGTCAGATACAGCAGCCAGCCGGCCTTTTCCCGGAGCGACAGCTTGTCCTGCCAGTCGGGGCCGTGAAGAAACTCGAGAAACCGTACGGTGGTGACGAGTGCCGATCCGACTCCGAT
>JAGOCE010000149.1 GCA_017998915.1 Candidatus Ozemibacteraceae bacterium | reverse complement strand
CCCTTGATCGCCGCGAGACCGTATCTGATCCCTTCCGGCTCGACACCGTACAGGACGGTGCTCCTGTTGATGTCGGGCGGAAGAATGCCGATTTCCATCTCCTCGCATTCTTCTATATATTCTGCTATTTTATCTGTATCGTTGATTTCGGAGGAAAGAACGGCCGCCATGAACTCCTTCGGGTAATGTGCCTTCAAATATGCGGTGTTATATGTGACGACGGCATACGCGGCCGAATGCGACTTGTTGAAACCGTATTCACCGAAGCTCGCCATCAGGTCGAACACGTGCTGTGCAAGCTGCTGATCGATCCCCTTCTTGACAGCTCCTTCCACGAACAGCTTGCCGAGACGGTCCATCTCCTCGGCGATCTTTTTCGCCATGGCCTTCCGAAGCTGGTCGGCTTGCCCCATGGTGAAACCACCCATCACGTTCGCCGTCATCATGCACTGCTCCTGATACAGGAACACGCCGTATGTATCTTTCAATATTGGTTCGAGGCTGGAGTGCGGGTATTCGATCTTCTTCCGGCCATGTTTGCACTCGACGAAATCGTCGACCATGCCCGATCCGAGGGGGCCCGGTCGGTACATTGCGAGCAACGCGACGATGTCTTCGAACACGCTCGGCTTCAGTCGCATGATGAGAGAGCGCATCCCGTCCGATTCGAGCTGGAACACGCCCTTCGTGAGACCCCGGCACAGAAGATCGTACGTCGCCTGGTCGTCGAACGTCCGCTTGCTCAGATCCACCTCGATCCCGTGGGTTTGCTTGATGAAATTGAGCGCACGCTGGATGACCGACAGCGTCTTGAGGCCTAGAAAGTCCATCTTGAGAAGCCCGATCTTCTCGATCGCGTTCTTCTCATACTGCGTCACGATTTCGTTCGATTTGTCTCGGAACATCGGAACGATGTCGTCAAGCGGGTCTCGAGAGATGACGACACCCGCGGCATGGATACCCGTGTGGCTCACCACGCCGTCGACGGTCTTCGCGATCTTCAAAAGACGCTTCTGGTCTTCGGTTCCGTTCTCGACGATTGCTTTCAGCTCTGGCACTTCATCGAGCACCTTTTTCAGATGCGTTCCCGGCTTTTCCGGAATAAGCTTCGCGATCCTGTCGACCTCGGGAAGCGGCATCTCGAAGACTCTGCCCACCCCGCGAATCGCCTGCTTCGCGAGCATCTGGTTGAACGTGATGATCTGTGAAACCTTGTCACGACCGTATTTTTGCACGACGAAATCGATGACGCTCTGGCGCCCTTCGTCAGAAAAGTCGATGTCGATATCGGGCATGCTGATGCGGTCGGGATTCAGGAACCGCTCGAACAGCAGGGCATATCTGATCGGATCAAGGTCCGTGATCCAGAGGAGATAGGCGACGATCGAACCAGCTGCCGAGCCGCGTCCCGGCCCAACGGGGACACCCATGTCTCTCGCCTGCTTGATGAAATCCCAGACGATGAGGAAGTAGTCACAGAAGCCCATTCTGCGGATGACGCTCAGTTCGAAATCGAGCCGTTTGATTGCAACTTCCCGTTCGGCTTCGGGGTAACGCAGCGGAATCGCCGCGCGACACAGCTCTTCGAGGTAGCTTTCCGACGTTTTTCCTGCGGGAATCTGGAAATTCGGCAGGATCGACTTGCCCAGGGTGAGCTGAACGTTGCACCGCTCGGCAACCCGTAGCGTATTGGTGATCGCGTCTGGAAACTCTTTGAACAGCTCGGTCATGAGCTGTGCGGATTTCAGATAGAACTCGTGCGTCCCAAAGCGCATCCGCTTGGGATCTGACATCTGAGTCTGCGTCTGAAGGCAGAGAAGCACGTCGTGCGCTTCCCAGTCCTCGGCGCCGACGTAGTGGCTATCGTTTGTCGCGACGATCGGTACGTCGCAGGCCCGCGCCATCGAGACGATCTTCGGAAGCACGTCAATCTGCTCGGCAAGGCCATGGTTCTGGATCTCGAGGTAAAAGTTATCGCGGCCGAAGACGTCCTGATACCGGCGGACGGCCTTTCTCGCCCCTTCTTCGTCGCCATGATTCAGCTTCCAGGGAACCTCTCCCTGAAGGCAGGCGCCGAGCGCGATGACGCCGTCATGATATTTTTCGAGGAGCTCCCAGTCGATGCGGGGCTTGTAATAGAAGCCTTCGGTGTACCCCAGCGAAGAGAGCTTCACCAGATTTTTATACCCCACGTGATTTTTCGCGAGAAGCACGAGGTGATGCAGGGGTTTCTCTTTCGAGCGCTCTTTCTCGAGTCTACTGCCGCCAGTAAGGTAGGCCTCGAACCCGAGGATCGGCTTCACGCCTTTCTTGATCGCGCTCTGGTAAAAGTCGATCGCCCCGAACATGTTTCCGTGATCGGTGATCGCAATGGCCGGCATGCGATTCCGACGAGCCGTTTCGATGATCGATTTAACCGACGCAGCGCCGTCAAGAATGCTGTAATGGCTGTGAACGTGAAGGTGTACAAAATTCGTGTGATACATGGCTTGAAAACCAATTATAACAAAGCCCCGAAACTTCTACTACAATTCTCAGAAGAGTGTATCTCATGAATCGCCCCCGGCATCTTGTCGCGATTCGACCGCAGGGGGGCAATCCGAAGAGCGTGGCACGGTGGCGCCGGAAAGTTTGCAGAAAGCACGTCAGCCGGCCTTTTGGGCCGGCTGACGGGTTATTCGGTGTGTCTGGCGATCAGAAGTCGGCGATCTTGTCGACGAACTCGGGGTGATCGACAAAGGGGTTGCGGTTGTGCTGGATCTCATCGACCTTGTTGTTGCGCTGGAGTTCGCGGGCATCAACGGGGTCAGCCTTGTGCCACTCTTTCAGCACCTTTTCGACCTGGTTTGGAATCTGCTTGTTGTAGCGAACGGAGAAGTAAAACTGCGCACGGGCGATATTTCCGCAGAAACTCGAGCGAACCTGGAACTTGTCGCCGTCGCACTTGCTACCGCCTTCTTCCCAGTTCGGATTGTCGACGATGCCGAACGGAAGGCTTCCGCGGGTGCTGTTCGCCTTGCTGTCGGTCGGGAACAGATGATGGAGGTCAGACTTGGCGACGCCCGTGGCCCCGAGACTCTGCGGCCAGCTGTGCTCGATGTTCATGTCTCTGTCATTCGGCATCTGGGTCACGTGCTCCGAGCGGCCGGTATACACGCATTCCACGAAGCCGTCCAGATTGTCGAGGGTCAGAAAGACGATCCGCCGCGATGCGGAATATTCGAAAGGGGTGTTCACCGAAATACGCTTGTTGAGCTCTTCTCGAAGCGCATCGTTCGAAAGCTGCCCGAGACCGGCGAAGGGGTCTTCGCTCCGGCTGTTGTACCGTTTCCGCTTCTTGGCGGTACGTTCCATCGTATCGAGCGAAGGAACGACTTCCCCCATGCGATCGGCTTCGATCTGCGTGCGTTTGTAGAGATAGTCGAGCCGTTCGCGAATTTTCACGATTTGAGGCATCGAATCGGGATGCGTGGATTCGATCGATTCGAGAAGCCTGCCGGTTTCTTTGTGCACCCGTTCACAGGGATCGCTCTGCTGCGGCGTGACTGGATCGGCTGCAAGGCAGACGGAAGCGGTCAGGAATGTCATGAATATGGCGGAGAGTCCCCATGAACGCTTATGCATGCTTATCTCCAAAATGTGGATTCGATGTTTCCATTATACGCAAGAAACCGCCACCCGGGTAGGGTTACGATAAGATTTTTTTCATTTTGTGTTACCATGATCCCGTAAAATCCACCGGTGAGAGGAGTTCTCCGGCATGATTGAGGAATTCGGTCGAGATCTGACCGTGCTGGCAGCGATGGGTGCCCTCGAGCCCCTGATCGGCAGAGCGGCGGAAATTCGGCGCATGGCCGACGCGCTGACGCTCGAGGGAAAAAGCAACCCTGTCCTGATCGGCCCACCCGGCGTCGGAAAAACATGCATTGTCGAAGGCTTTGCCCAGGAAATAACCGCAGGCCGCGTTCCCGAAAAACTCGTGGGAAAACGCATTTTCCAGATCGACTTCGCTGCGATCTCCAGCGGTACGATCTATCGCGGCATGCTGGAAGAACGGGTTCAGAAGCTCGTTGAAGAACTCCTCTCGTCGAAAAACACCATTCTCTTCATCGACGAACTGCATCTCCTGACACGAACACACTCCACCGGCGGATTCGATTTCGCCAACTACCTCAAGCCCTTCCTGGCGCGGGGTGATATCCAGGTGATTGGCGCAACGACCGAATCCGAGTTCAAACGCTGGATCGAGGAGGCGGACCCCGCCCTGGCCCGCAGGTTCATCCGCATCAATGTCGGCGAACCTCCCCGTGACGAGCTGAAGTTGCTCCTCACACGCATGAGCAAGCGTATCGGCTCGCGGTATCGCATCGTCGTGCCCGACCATACGATCGATACCGTCATCTCGGTGGCCGACCAGTATATTCGCGACCGTTTCTTCCCCGACAAAGCGATCGACCTGATGAAGGAGGCCATTGCCGAAAAGAGGTTCAGTGAGGGGCATGACCGCCTTCGCCGCGATCTCACCATTCTCGACGATGTGCTCGCCCGCGAAATCTCCTGCATCGAACGCGACGAGATCGAACGGCTCGATGAAGTTCTCCATCGATGGGACGAAGATAAATCGACGTTTTTCGATACGGCCCTCACCCCTGAAGACGTTTCGAACACCCTGGCCCGCCGCACCGGCGCCGTCATCGGCGACCGCCAGCTCGACGAGGTCGCGCGTCGCATCGGCCTGCTGAAGAAGGCCTTCGAGACGAAGATCATCGGTCAGGAACGAACGAAAGAGGCGATCCTCTCCTCCTTCAAAATGCTTGGCGCCGGCATTAGAAAGCCGAACAAGCCGATCGGCAGTTTCCTGTTCCTCGGCCCCTCCGGAACCGGCAAAACCGAAACCGCGAAGACGATCGCAGCGGAGTTTTTCGGCGACGAGCGCCGGCTGATCAGGTTCGACATGTCCGAGTTCTACGACGACCACACGATGGCTCGCCTTGTCGGCTCGCCGCCCGGCTACATCGGCAGCGACGAGGACGGCTTGCTGGTGAAACTGATGAACAAAAACCCCTTCTCGGTCGTCCTGTTCGACGAGATCGAGAAAGCCGATCCCAAACTCTTCGACATCTTCCTGCAGATGCTCGACGAAGGCTACGTCAAGGACATGAAGGGCAACACAGCGAGCTTTCGTGACGCCCTGATCATCATCACCAGTAACGTCGGCACGCAGTATTACGCCGGTCTCGAGCAGCACGATTTCGAGAAAAAATTCGACACGATCCAGGCGAAAGTGCTCGAAGAAATGAAGCGCCAGGTGCGTCCCGAAATCATCAACCGCATCGAGAGCATCATTCCCTTCACCCCCTTCACGAAGGATGAGCTGCGGCTCATTTTCAGGAAGCTCGCGGCGGAAAGCGCGGCACGCATTCTCGAACAGAAGCAGATCGAATACACCGTCTCCGATGCCGCCGTGGCGCTCGCCGTCGACACCGGCTTCGATCCCCAGTTTGGCGCCCGCCCCATGCGGCGGATCGTCCAGAAATTCGAGGAATTGATCGCCGATGCGGTGCTCGAACGCACGCTTGCGGCGCACGACCGGGTCAAAGTGGAGGCTGAGGACAAACGCTACCTCCTCAGGAAAATCTATGAACGCCAGTAATCCCGCCGAACGCTTTCAGGAACTCCTTCCCCCGCTGAAACAACTCGCCGAGAAGATGCTCGTCGAGATCGGAGATCACCATCTCGTCCTCAACCGCATCGACGCACGGCCGCACGTTCTGATCGTCGGCGAGTTCAACACCGGGAAATCCTCGCTGATCAACTCGATGCTCGGTGAGGACATCCTTCCGACCGGCGTCACGCCGACGACCAGCCTGGTGACGATCCTCGAACCCGGCCCGTTCAACGTCAGCGTTAAGCCGATCGGCAACAAGGATCCGATCAAGATCGAGCCCGGCAAAGCCTCGACGCCTGGATACGGCATCCCCGGCGGAGACTTCGACTGGAACGCCTTCGCGAAACTGCTGACCGCTCCCGAGAATATCGATCGCATCGAACTGGTGCGGGTCTCCCATCCGAAAGTGCCGGCCTCGCTCACCATCGTCGATACCCCTGGCATCAACGACATCGCAAAATCCCGCGCCGAGATCGTGTATGGTCTCATCCCGACGGCCGATATCGTCGTGTTCGTCATCTCGGCGCTCAAACCGTTCTCCGAATCGGAACGCATCTTCCTCGAAGAGCGTCTTCTCGTCGACGACCTGAAGAAGCTTCTGTTCGTCGTGAACCGCATCGACGAGGTCGACGCGGATGAACGTCCGGCACTGATCGCGGATATCCGGCAAAGCCTCGTCAAGGCAATGAATACTTCATACGATAAAATAAACGCCCGCCTCGGCCAGACCCTGTTCGTTCCGGTCATGGACGTCGAATTGTTCGCCGTCTGCGCAAAGGAGAAGGCGCCGCTCGACGGATCGGGAACGGCCCACGGGATCGGTTTCGACGTCGGAAAGAAACATTCCGGCACCTTCTGCGAGGCGAACCGAGAGCTCTGGAAGCGCATCATCGACGTCTCCGGCAGGAAACGCGAAGTCGAGATCGAAGCGACGCTCCACCACTTTCTCCGCCGCGGTGTCCTCCGGATCGAACACGCCCTCGACGAGTGCATCGAAGCGGAAACGGTCGGAAAAGCAGCCGTAATGGGCCGCTTGAAGGAAAGTGCGTTCCGCCTTGGGAAACTCAGGGCAACCCTGAAAACGGCCGAGACCAAAATCGCCGCAGCAGAGGCCGACCTGAAACAGACGTTCAGGGACCAGATCGAAAAGACCATCGGCGAACTCGTTTCGGTCAACCGCCTCCAGCGCGACCCTGCGATCGTGAACACGCGGCTGAAGGAATTGTATGAGTATATAACGACAAGAATGAAATGCACCCTCGACCAGCTGTACGGCGAACTTGGCCGGTCGTTCGACGCCGTTCTCGACGACAAGCGGTTCGTCGAGCAGCGCAGCCTCAGCATCCAGTATGATTTGAGCGATGTGCCGGGCAAGATCGTCTCGTCGCTGAGCTTCGCCTATCTCGCCGCGATCTTTTTCGGCGTCTCGGTCGGCATGTTCGCAGGGGCCGCGTATTTCGCCTCCCAGGTGATCGCGAACAAGCGGTCGGTGAAGGAGTTCTTCATGAACGCCACCGTCAGCGAGGAGACCCTGCTCGAGGTGAAGGCCGACCTTTCCGAAAAAGTCTGCCTCGAGGTCGAATACGCCGTCGACTTCATTCGCCAGTCGCTCGTACAGCGCATCGACATGGTCCAGGTCGAAATCCGCTCCCAGGTCCGAAACCTGACCTCCGGCCGCAGACTCGATCATGCGCAGATCAGGTCAGAACTCGACGTCCTCCGGACGAACATCAACGCGTTCATGGCGACACCCTCGTGAAATGCCCGGAGTGTGGCCAGTCGGTCCCTGAAATCGCGGCCAGGTGCCCAAGCTGCCAGACCCAGATTGATGCGGGTTTCGGCGATGTGATGCCGCCGCGTGCCTCACAGCGAGACGCCGCGACGAGCCTGTCGATCCGTCTCTCGCAACTCGCCCGGCTCGCCAGCCGCGTCTTCAGCACCGGCCCGGCGGCCGATTTGTCCCTTGCGAACAGGCTCGAGCGGTTATTCGCTTCGCCGGAACTCTGGCTTTCGATCGCCGTTCCCGGCGCCGGCCATTATTACCTGGGGAGGGCCATCGCCGGCATCGTTCTTTTCGTCGTCACGGCGGCGCTCATCGTAGGCATGTTCGTCCTGGCTCTCGACGAATACGCCGACGTCAGCATTCCGCTTGCCCTCGCCGGCGTCTTTCTCGGCTTCGTCCACATGCATGCCTGGTCGACCGGAGCGCGCCAGAGAAACTGGGCCGTCCGATGCATGCCGCAACCCACGGCGGTTCTCGTCATCCTGATCGGCCTCGGCCTCCAGTTCGCTCTTCTCGGCTGGCTTCTCCACGGCCCACTCGGCCATCTCGGCAACCACGTCTATCTGCGGGGAAACAATCTGTGGGGACCAGTCCTCGTGCCGGGCGACCGCCTCGTCGTCCACACCGTTCCAGCCTCCGACATTCGGCCAGGAGACCTCGTGATGATACATAACACCCTCTGCGAGCGTGTTCTCGGCATTACGAGCGACACCGTCACGATCGAGGGAACCGGAATCATCCGCAACGGAATGCCCGTTACCGGAACATACAGCATGCCGCTTTCCCCCATAGACACATCCAATGTCCCGGACCAGGCCTGGAGGGCAACGCCAGAAATGAGGTCTTCCGTCGTCGTTCCTGCGAATCATCTTGCCTACCTCTGGTGGGGACGCACGCTGAAAACGGTTCCCGTCACTGATATACGCGGTCGAATCGCCGGCATCGCGGCCCCCGCATCCCGGCGATGCCGGTTCGAAAACGGCGTCCCCATTCCCCTCCCCCGTCGCTCCATTCTTTCCATCTTCATCGGCTACTGAACGGCACAGGCTCTCTTGAGCCTCCTGTGCATCCCGTTCGTGCTAAGCCTGTCGAGGCAGGAGTGCTCTCGCCCTTTGCCAAGTTCAGGGCGAACGAGGGAAGAGCATTCATTAGGGCTCCAACCATGGATATTTTGCAGACGAAGGTGATGAGGAGTATCATTCGAAAGAGTGTCCATATCCGAATTTCCACATGAGAGGAAGAAGTATATGAGAACGATTCTGGTGTTGCTCCTTGCGGGCGGACTTGTTCTGAGCGGCCCTGCGGTCTTTGCGAAAGGCGGCAAGGGCGGCGGCGGAGGCAAGGGAGCCAAGAACACAGAGCAGCGCAAAGAGCGTAAGGAAGAGAGAAAGGCCTTCAAGGAAAAGCAGAAGACCGAACGGAAGGAGTTCAAAAAGACTCTCAAAGAGAAAAGCCCGGAAGAGCGCAAGCAGGCCATGCAGCAGTTCAACCAGCAGCAGCTGGCCGAGAAGAAGGCCTTCTATGACGTGCGCCGCGCCGAAAACATGACCATGCTGAAGGAGCGACTCGCGCAGAATCCGAAACTGACGGAAGAGCAGAGAACCGAGATCGTCTCTCATTTCCAGTCCCAACAGGATGAAACCGTCGCGTTCAACGACGAAAGTCAGAAAAAGATCACGGATTTCATGGGGGCCATCGGTGCCGACCAAACCATGACGCCCGAACAGCGGAAAACGTCCATCCAGGACTTTTTCTCAGGCCTGAAAAAAGAGCGTCAGTCGTTCCAGCAGCAGCAGAAACAGGAGAACCAGACGTTCAGGGAAACAGTGAAGCCCTCAGCCGATGCCGGCACGACCGATACAAC